>CALDMA010000388.1 GCA_937915075.1 uncultured Oscillospiraceae bacterium | reverse complement strand
GCCGCCGTGGTCGGCGATGAGCGCCTCGGCCTCGTCGCGCGTGAAGCGCGTGAGCGAGCCGGTGAGCACAAAGGTCTTGCCCGCAAAGCGCAGGTCCTGCGGGGCCTCCGTGCCGGTCATGTTGACGCCCGCGTTTTTCAGGCTTTCAATAAGGTCGCGGGACTGCTCGTCCGCGAACCAGCGCTGCAGGAACTGCGCGGTGATCTCGCCGATGTCATCCACGGCGGTCAGCTCCTCGACCGTGGCGTTCATCAGCGCGTCCATCGAGCCGAAGCGCTGCGCGAGCACGCGCGCGGCCTTCGTGCCGATCTGGCGGATGCCGAGGGCGCAGAGCAGCTTGGAAAGATCGTTCCGCTTGGAGCGATCAATGGCGGCGACGGCGTTCTGCGCGCTCTTGAGTCCCATGCGGTCGAGCTGTGCAAGCGTTTGCACATCGAGACTGTAAAGGTCGGACGCCTTGCGGACGAGTCCGGCATTCACCAGCTGCTCGAGCAGCGCGGGGCCTACGCCGTCAATGTCCATTGCCTCGCGCGAGGTGAAGTGTGTGAGGTTGCGCAGCAGCTGCGCGGGACACTCCGCGCCCGTGCAGCGCGTGGCGCTCTCGCCCTCGGCGCGGTAGACCGGCGCGCCGCAGACCGGACAGCGTTCCGGCAGACGGTAGGGCTGCGTGCCGTCGGGACGCTTGTCCTTCAGCACGCGCACGACCTCGGGAATGATCTCGCCTGCCTTGCGCACCACGATGGCGTCGCCGACGCGGATGTCCTTCTCGTCGATGAAGTCCTGGTTGTGGAGCGTCGCGTTCGTGACGGTCGTTCCGGCCAGATGCACCGGCTCAAAGACCGCCTTCGGCGTCAGCACGCCCGTGCGGCCCACCTGCACGACGATCTCCGTCACGCGGGTCTCCTTCTCCTCGGGCGGGTACTTGTAGGCGATGGCCCAACGCGGCACCTTGCTCGTCGAGCCAAGAATTTCACGGTCTGTAAGGCTATTGAGCTTTACAACAGCGCCGTCCATATCATAGGGCAGCTCCGCGCGGTCCTCGCCGAGGCGGCGGATCTCCGCGAGCGCGTCCTGCACGTTGTCGACCACCTTGTTGCCGATGACCTTGAATTTCTGCGTGCGCAGATAGTCAAGCGTCTCGGCGTGGGTCGTGAAGGTCCGTCCCTCGGCAAGCTGGAGGTTGAAAACGGCGATATCCAGCCGGCGCTTCGCCGCGATCCTCGGGTCAAGCTGGCGCAGCGAGCCGGCGGCGGCGTTGCGGGGATTGGCAAAGGTCTGCTCCCCGTTCTCCTCGCGCTCGGCGTTGAGCGCGGCAAAGACCTTTTTGGCCATATAGACCTCGCCGCGCACGATGAGGCGCGGCAGCTTCTCCGGCAGGAGCATGGGAATGGACTGGATCGTGCGCAGATTCTCCGTCACGTCCTCGCCCACGCGCCCGTCGCCGCGCGTGGCCCCGCGGACGAACACGCCGTCGCGGTACTCGAGCGCGACGGACAGGCCGTCCACCTTCGGCTCCACGCTGTATTCGACGTGCTCGAGCTGCTCGCGCACCTTCTCGTCGAA
>CALDMA010000387.1 GCA_937915075.1 uncultured Oscillospiraceae bacterium | reverse complement strand
CTGCGCGTATGCGCCCGATAGTTTGTTTCGCGCGGGCCGCGGACGCGAACCGCGCACGGACCGTGCGGATGCGTTAACACCAGACCGCCCCGCAATCTGACCTGAATGTTCCGGTGAAGCCCCCGGCTCTTGAGCCGGATAGTCTTCACGCTTCTGTCCTCTGCCCCTCGGCACCTCCGAGGGTCGGGGGCTGCACCGGAACGGCGGACGCTGCGTTTTCGCAGCGGAATGCGAAATGTGTTGCGCGAATGCAGCGAGAAGCTCCTGCGCGTTCCCCGCCCTTTGGTGGGCAGTCATGAATTTCCTCCTACCCCGTGCCCTCGAATCGCGAGGGGCGGGGAATGCGCAGGAGCGCCGCCAGCGGCGGAAAGAGCGACTAAGCATTCGAGACGGCGGCGCTGTCGCCGCGAGCAAAAGCAAAGCAGGGACGGCCTGTTGTGACGGTGGGCCAGATGCGCAGGATCTTGATGGCCATCGTGCCCGAATCGGGCACAGAGGAAATGAGGTGAGACAGTGGACGGGAACTGGAAAAAGGTCGGCGGGTGTACGCTCGGAAGCTACGCGCTGGACGTGAAGTGCGAGGACTGCTCGCGCTGTGGATGGAACCCTGCGGTTGACGCGGAGCGCAAGCGGAACATCCGACGTGGAGTGATCCGCGAAAAGGAGCGCGTGCGCCTGACGGCAGCACGCAAGACCGCCGTGCCGGATCGTGCAGGCTGGTACAACGCAAAGCGCGCACTGCCCGATCCGGGTGAGCGTGTGATCGTGACCGACGGCGTTTTCGTCGGCGAGGCCTATCTCAGCAAGGGCGGCGTGTGGTTGCGCTACGGCATGGAGATGGTCGACCGGCGGACCGGCATCTTCCCGCCCGTGGCGTGGATGCCGCTGCCGGTGTTCTTGAAGCCATAACGGAGGATGCGACATGACCAAGGAACAGATCTATGCCGAGCAGATGCGTGACCTCGGCATCTATGACAAGGCCTTCGAGCCAGAGATCCATACGCTCGCCATCCTGGAGCGGGAGCACCAGCGGACCATGAAGGAATGGAAGGCCACGGCGGAGGACGGCAGAGCCCCAAGCGCTGCCGACAAGCTTTACACCGTGATCCAGCAGCAGCGCCGGGATATTCTTGCGCACCGTGAAGCGCTGGGACTTACGCCGAAGGCATTTAAGCGGCTACGTCCAATGGACAGCGGCGCTGCGGCGGACAGCGAGCCGGTGGGCGGCGCGAACCGTCAGCTGGCAGGGCTGCTGGACCGGCTCATGGAGGGCGCAAATGGCGACGCATGAGCGTATCGTGAACGAGTGGGCGGAGCAGACCGAAGCAAACGAGCGCGCCTGTGAGGATCTTCGTGCGGCGGCGCGGCGCTACCTCGACGACCGCCGAAGCGGCAAGTGGGAGTTTCGCACACAGCTTGCCGAGTTTGTGATTAACGGCATCGAGACGCTGTTCTGCCACCAGCAGGGCGAGAGCCTGGACGGCCGGCCGCTGCGCGGCACGCCCTTCCTCCTGCAGCCCTGGCAGCTCTTTGACATTTACAACGTGTGCGGCTTTTTCCTGCCCGGGACGGAGCTGCGGCGCTACCAGGAACAGTTTTCCATGCTGGCGCGGAAGAACGGCAAAACGCCGTTTACGACGGCAAAGATCTGGATGCTCGGCGTCGCTTACAGCCGAAGCTACTCGAAGATCAAGACCGTGGCCGGCAGCGCGAAGCAGAACATGGAGGGCTTCGGCTTCCTCGGCTACAACCTGCACCGGCTCGGCCTCACCGTGCGCGAGGATGCGGTACATGGGCTGCGCGTGCTGGACAGCTCGCTCGGGCACAGCTACTCCGGTGCGATCTGGGATGGACAGATCAGCTTTGACGCCCTTGCCTATAAGCCGGATATCTTTGACGCCTTCAACGCAAACCTCGTCCATCTCGACGAGCTGGAGCTCTACCGGAACGCTGTGCCCTATGGCCGCTTGAAGGACGCGACGAAGGCATACTCCAATAAACTCATCGCCGCGACCACGACCGCGGGCGACGACGGCACCGGCTTCTGCGCACAGCGGCTGGAATACTGCTCCAAGATCGTGCGCGGACAGATCACCGGAGAGGACGCAGACCGCATCTTCGTTCTGATTGCCCGCGCCGATCCGGACAAGGACACGGGCGAGGTCGATTATCTCAGCCCGCTTGCGCAGGAGCAGGCGAACCCCAGCTGGGGCGTGACCATCCGCCCGAGCGACATGATGGCGAGTGCCCTGCAGGCGCAGAACGACCCGCAGATGCGAAAGGAATTTCTCACGCGCTCGCTCAATGTGTTCGTGTCGAGCTTCAAGGCGTGCTTCGACGTAGCGGATTTCCGGCGCTCGGACGCACACTATCACTGGACGCAGCAGGAGCTCACGCGGCTCGTGTCGGCGTGGTACGGCGGCGCGGACCTTTCCAAGCTGCACGATCTGACGGCTGCCGCCATCGTGGGCGAGATCCCCGCGGCGAAGGCGGCGAGCGAGGGCTGGACGCCGAGTGAGGACGTGCTGGTCATCGTGCCGCACGCCTGGTTCCCGCGCACGGCGGCGGCGGAAAAGGCCGATGTGGATAACATTCCGCTCTTCGGCTGGAAGGACGATGGCTGGCTTGATATGCCGAACGAGAGCAGCATGGATCCGACTGAGCCGGTGAAGCAGTTTAAGAAGTGGCAGAGTGAGGGCTTCCGCATCCGGAAGGTCGGCCATGACCGAAAATTTGCGCGGCCCTACTACACGGCGATGAAGAAAGCGGGCTTCACGGTGGTGGACCAGCCGCAGCTCTACCTCGCGAAAAGCGAGGGCTTCCGCTACATTGAGCACAAGATGAAGATCGGCTGCCTGTACTACTGCGGCGCGGAACCGTTTGAATACTGCGCCGGAAATATTAGGGCTTGCGAAAAAGTCGATGATGCGGTACAATATGAAAAGATCAACGACACCTCCCGCATCGACGTGTTCGACGCGGCGGTGTTCGGGACGATCCGGATGCTCATCGACACTGAAAAGCGCGCGAATGCGTCGCGCTGGTTTGAGAGCGGCAAACCGAATACCTGACCTGTGGCCATGATGCCCCGTGTCCTTCACTGTAAGGACACGGGGCTTTTCTATTTTCCCGCAAAGGAGCTGATGATGATTTTTGAGAATTTGACGAAGCGCTTCAAGAAACGGTCGGCCTCGATGGTCGGCCTGACGCTCTCCTCGCCCGGCGTGATCTGTCCGGGCGGCTATCCCCGCCTTTCGGACGCGCCGGAGGTCGCCGCAGCGGTCTGGCGCATCAGCGACATGATCGCCTCCATGACCATCCACCTGATGGAGAACGCGAAGAACGGCGACGTGCGCGTGAAGGACGAGCTGGCGCGGAAGGTGGACGTGGCTCCGTGGAGCCTCGGTACGCGCCAGACGCTCATCGGCTGGATCGTGAGCACGCTGCTCACCGAGGGCAATGCCTTCGTGCTGCCGGTGACGCGGGACGGCCTGCTCACCGATCTGTGGCCGATGCCGACGGCTTACGCCCAGCGCCGGCCGGACGGCAGTCCCTACGAGATCGTGTGGCAGGGCATGGCCTTCGAGCCGGACGAGGTGTTGCACTTCCGCCTGCGCCCCGATGCGCGCTATCCCTGGCAGGGCGTGGGGACGCGCGTGCAGCTCGGCGATATCGTGGACAGCATCGCCCAGACGGCGGCGACGAAGAAGGCATACATGAGCAGTGAGTACAAGCCGCCGGTCATCGTGTCGGTCAGTTCGGACGCCGACCTGAGCGACGACGAAAAGCGCGACAACTTTATCCGGCGTTTCCTCACGCGAAAGGACCCGAGCGCGCCGCTCATCATTCCATCCGATCTCATGACCGTTTCGCAGGTCAAGCCGCTGAGCCTGACCGACCTCGCCGTCCGTGACGGCGTGGAGCTGGACAAGCGGAACGTCGCCGCCATCTTCGGCGTGCCCGGTTTCATGGTGGGCGTAGGCGATTACGACAAGGACGAGTACAACACCTTTGTCTCCTCCGTCCTGCTGCCGCTGGCGCAGGTCATTGAGCAGGAGCTGACAAAAAAGCTGCTGGTGAGCAGCAAGCGCTACTTCAAGTTCAACGCCCGCTCCCTCTACGCCTACGACCTCAAGGAGCTCAGCGAGATCGGCAGCGATCTCTATATCCGCGGTCTGATGACCGGCAACGAGGTGCGCAACTGGATGTCGCTGCCGCCGAAGGACGGGCTTGACGTGCTGGTGATCCTCGAAAACTTTATTCCTGCCGACCGCATCGGCGACCAGAAAAAACTGAAGGAGGGCAAGAAGAATGCCGAAGAATGATATCGACAGCGCCGCGCGTTCGCTGCGGCAGGTGCGCAGCATCGGCGCGCAGTTCCAGACACGCGCGGCAAAGGACGGCGAGGGTCCAGTGATCGAGGGCTACTTCTCCGTATTCAACTCGGACTATCCCCTGTGGCCCGGCGCGACGGAACAGGTCGCCCCCGGCGCGTTCGCGAAGTCTCTCGCAGGCGACTACGGGGAGTGCGATGTGCGCGCGCTCGCCAACCACGACACCACGCTGGTGCTCGGACGCACCACGGCCGGCACGCTCACGCTGCGCGAGGACGCGCACGGCCTTTACGGCACGATCCAAATCAACGAGCAGGACACCGACGCCATGAACCTCTACGCCCGCGTCCAGCGGGGTGACGTCAGCCAGTGCTCGTTCGGTTTTGATATCAAGAGCGAGGAATTTGTTGAAAACCAGGACGGCAGCGTCCGGTGGATCATCAAGGACGTCGTTCTCTACGAGGTCAGCGTATGCACCTTCCCCGCTTATGCGGAGACGTCCGTAGAAGCCAGGAAGAACGACCTTGACACCATCCGCAGACGCGAGAGCGAGCTGTGGAAAACGAAAATGAAAGAGAGGATCAACAAATGTCGAAGCTGAGAACCATTCTGCTGGCCAAGCAGATCCGCGACAAGGAGGCTGAGCTGGAGGCTCTGCGCGCGAGAGATGCGGAGTTCCAGACGCGCGAAGCCGACCTCGCCGATGCCATTGAGGCTGCCGAGACCGACGAGGAGCGCAGCGCCGTGGAGGAATCTGTGACCGCGCTCGAGGCCGAGCAGAACGAGGCGAGCGAGCAGCGCAGCCGCCTGGAAGGCGAGATCGCCGAGCTGCGCACCCAGCTCACCGAAGCCGAGGCCGCGCAGGCCGAGGCGATGAACAATAACAACCGCGAGGAGCGCAGCGCCGCTCCCGCAGGCGCGAGCCGCCAGAGAGGAGAGAACCGTATGAATCACATGGAACTGCGTGACGCCGAGGCCTTCCAGAAGTCCGGCCGCCACACCTACACCGACATCCGCAGCCTGCTGCGCGCCGCCGTGACGACCGGCTCCGACGGCGTGGTCGGCCCCACCGGCGTCAGCGGTATCAACGACGCCATCGGCGGCGTGTCCGCGCTGGTCGATATGCTCAAGGTCACCGACTGCACCGGCATGACCGGCTACAAGGTCGCGCTGATGACCGGCGACGCGGCAGACGCTGCCGCCATCACCGAGGGCAGCGCTCCCACCGAGAGCGAACCGACCTTTGACTCCGTCACCTTTACGCCGACCAACTACGGCACGGTCGGCTACGTCTCCAAGGAGATCCGCAAGCAGAGCCCCCTCAACTACGAGGAGAAGGTCCGCGAGAGCGCGCGCCGAGCCCTGCGCCGCAAGCTGAACGCGGTGGCCGCCAACGCCATCCTCGCGAGCACCCTCAACACCGCGCACGCGCTGGAGGCCGACAAGAGCGCGACCAAGGGCAGCGTGCTCTTCGATGAGAAACTGCTGAGCAACATCATTCTCGCCTACGGCGGCGATGAGGGCGTGGAGGGCTCCGCCTGCCTGTATCTCAACAAGGCCGATCTGCTCGCCTTCGCTGCCATCCGCGGCAAGAACGAGTATCTGCCGGTCTACTCCATCACCCCGGATGCGGCGAATCCCTCGACCGGCATCATCAAGGACAACAACGGCCTCTCCTGCCGCTACTGCCTGAGCAAGGATCTGACCGCGCTGTCCACCGCAACGCTCACCACCACCGCCACCAAGCACATGTTTTACGGCAATCCTCAGTGCGCCGAGCTGGCGCTGTGGGGCGGCTTCGAGGTCGAGGTCAACGAGGGCTACAAGTTCGCCGAGGGCCTGCTCACCGTCCGCGGCGAGGTCACGGCCGACGTGGACGTAACCGTGAAAAACGGCTTTGTGGTCGTAACCGCAAAGAAGGCCTCCGCCTGAGCATAATACACACGCGCTTTCCGTGCCCGATTCGGGCACGGAAATGCGCGCGGAAAGGAGCAACGCATGACCTATGAATACGCTCTCGCGCTGCTGAAAGCGGATCTCGGTTTGTACACGGTCTCCGGCCCGGTGTCGGACCTGCTGGAAAGCAAGCTCAAGGCCGCAGAGAAGGCTATCGCGAAAATGGGCATCACGATCGACATGGAAGACGGGGACGATCTTAACCTGCTCGTGATGCACGCCGCGTGGCTCTACCGAAAGCGCGCCGGCAGCGATCCGATGCCGCCGATGCTCCGTCAGGCGATCAATGACCACAAGGTAACGCCGAAGGCGGTGGACGCATGACCTACGACCACTTCCTGACCGTCTACGACCTCAAGGACGGCACACAACGCGGCGGGAAACTGACCGAGAACTCCGGACACCTCTACGCGGAGCTGGAGGTCTACCACCGGCGCTACTGGGAGAGCGTGCAGGCCGGCAGCCGCATCGACCGCATGGTGCGCGTGCCGTTCGGCGAGGCGCTCACGGCGACGCAGTACGCCATCCCGGAGGACGGGCACGTCTACCGCATTGAGCAGGCGCAGCACGGGCTGGACGAGGATGGCCTCGCCGTGACGACGCTGAGCCTGCGGAGAATGGAGGGCAGCTATGACATACTCCGAGCTGAAGACGGCACTTGAGGCGGTCTGCGACGCCGTCTATGAGTGGGAGGCACCGGCGGGCGCGAAGCGCTTCGTCGTGCTCAGTCCCTACAGCACGGTCGGCGTGATCGCGGACAACGCCGTGCTGCTGGAGGTTCAGCGCGTGCAGCTGGACATCTGCTGGCAGTCCGACGGCGACACGCTGCTCGCGGACGTCAAGGCGGCGCTTACGGCGGGCGACACGCCATACAGCGTGGAGGACGTCAGCTACGACCCGGACTACGCCGCCATGCGCGCGATCGTGCAGCTGGAGGTGCTGTGATGGCGACATTCTCCGTGGACGGACTCGGTGATTTTATGCTTTCCATGCAGCAGGTCGCCGAGCTGCCAGGCGAGGTCATCGACGAGATCCTCGAAGCCGGCAGCGAGGTCGTGATCAAGGCACAGAAGGATGAGCTTCTTGCGCTCGGTTTGTATGACAACGAGAGCAACGGCCCGCACCTGGTGGACAGCATCAAGCTCCATAAAAAGCTCCACGCAACGTTCGCCGATGGCCCGAGCCGCTATGTCCTGATCTATCCCACCGGCAAGCACGGTCAATATAACCGCAGGCTCAGAACTAAGACGTACAAAAACTCCAAGCATGGCCGGACCTACACCGTCGGCGGCGACCAGAAGGCCACCTCCAGCAGCGAGGTGGGTTTCATCCATGAATACGGCGCGCCACGGCGCAACATTCCGGCCAAGCACTGGATGCAGAACGCCAACGAGAAGAGTGCGGCGGCAACCACGGCGGCGCAGGCCGCAGTTTACAACAAATTCCTCGAATCCAAAAATCTGTAAAGGAGGGCACACGATATGCCTCAGTATGGCGCGAGAATGCTCCAGTGGGCACCGTTCGCCGCGACGAATCCCGAGCCGGCGGACAGCCTGCCCAACTACGGCACGCCGAT
>CALDMA010000386.1 GCA_937915075.1 uncultured Oscillospiraceae bacterium | reverse complement strand
GATTTCCGCTTTTTTGGCTCCCTACTTAACGGCAAGGGATTTCCGCTTTTTTAGCTCCCTATTTAACGGCAAGGGATCTCCGCTTTCATGGGCAGATGATGAACGGCGACGTTCAATCTCTGTAGATTCCTGAAATGGTTGTGCCGCGGATCGTGCGGTGCCAGATTTCAGGATTCTTTCGCGGATCTCTCCGCACCCCTAGTATAAACTCAAAAATGTGTAGAAGTCAAGAGGGGGAGCTGGGAAAATTTTTAAGAGGTGAGAATGTCCCACAAATGGTACATAAATGTCCCGGAAATGTCCCCCATAAAAACCGGGGAAGCGGCAGAATGAAGGTAGGAGCTGGCCAGCTTACTACTTTTACCGGAGGATTTTTTATGGAATACGCAAGCAAAGGACTCGCAGGGACTGCGCTGGGCTTCGGCATCGGCGGCGCTGCGCTGGGTCTGGCAAACGGCGGCCTCGGCAATCTGCTGGGCGGACTCAACCAGAACAAGAGAGCGGAAGCGGCTGACGTCGCTGCGGCGGTCACGCCCGCCATGACGGTCGCCGCCATGCTCGCCGCACGGCAGCAGGAGCCGACATGCAGCGAGAACATGCCCGTATCGCGCTACGAGCTCGAGCGTGAGCAGCAGCTGGCCGCGAAGGACAGCGAGATCGCACTGCTCAAGGCCAACACCTACAACGACGGCAAGATGCTCGAGATGTACAGCTACCTCGACGGGCAGCTCAAGGACATCCGCGACACGCTGTGCAAGCAGGCCGTCCACAACCAGCGCACAGAGGACAGCTTCACGCTGGTCAAGCAGGACGTCGAGTCCGTCCGCAAGGAAGCGCTTGACGCGGTCAAGATGGAGGCCGAGCGCCGCTGCTGCGGTGACAACTCCATCGTCACCTACGTCAACGCGACCTTTTACCCCAAGCAGGTCGCCGACGTCACCACGGGCACCGCGACCACGGCGCAGACGCTCTACAACCCGATCCAGCGCTGCTGCAGCAACTAAACAAAAGGGGCGGCGATAGCCGCCCCACCCGAAAACGGAGGATAACTGTATGACAGTGACGATAGATCAGGCCATGCGCGGCGCGATGCGCTACGCAGACAACGAGGTCATCCCGCACCTGCCGGGCGGCAAGGGCATCGGAGCCGGGATCATGCTGGCGCTCATCATGGAGGGCAGCCGCGAAAAGATCCTTGCGCTGCGCGAGAATCCAGCGGTCAAAATGATGCAGATCTTCGACGACGCCGGGAACATCGACCTCGACAAACTCTACAACGCGGCCCGGCCGCGCTTTGAGAACAAGCTGACCGTGTCCGTCCCGCTGCTGGGCGATATGCGGTTTGACCAGAACGACGTCGATAAACTCTACCGGTATATCCAGGAGGCATGACAAGATGAAAGAATATATCGAAAAGCTTTACACGAAGCTGCACGAGGCCATGGAAAAGCCCGTGACGCTGGGCAGCGCAGAGGAAGTCGGGCTGTACGCGAAGACGATCTGCAGGCTCGAAAAGCTGCACGGGCACCACGAAGAGCCGGAGACGGCCCAGTTCGACCGCACGACCGCCAGGCAGTGGATGGCCGCCATGCGCAACGCTGACGGCACGACCGGCCCGCACTGGTCCATGGACCAGACCAGCGCCATCGCCGACGGCATGGGAGTTCAGGAGACCGAGATCCCGCGCTGGGCGTGGGGCGTGACGATGAACATGATGTACTCGGACTATTACCCAGTCGCCGTAGAGTTCGGCCTCAACCGCCCGGAATTCTACGCCGCCCTGTCCAAAGCCTTCCTCCTCGACAAAGACGGCCCCGGCCCGGAGCGCAAGCTCATGGAGTATTATGAGCATATCGCAAAATAAAAAAATCCCTCTCCAAGACGGAGAGGGATTCTTGCTTGCCGTAGAATCTGCATTTAAAAGGGTCGCATTCATGCGTGCCGAATAAATGTATAACGTTCAATCCGTGAGGGGGTAGAGGGTGACGTGCATGTCACTGCCGGACTTGGTGTAGGATTTGGACTGTTTATGGTAGAGGATCTTCTGCAGGACGGTTTTCAGGAGGTCGTTTTTCTCCTGCGGGGATCCGGAGAGCGGGTAGGTCTCGAGGACGCGGCGGACGGCGGGGGCCAGACGGGCGCGGGACTGCCTGGCGCGGGCCAGATCGCTGATCGTGGTCTGACTTGCCTCGATGCGGTCGACGATGACCTGCTTATCGGCGGCGAGCGCCTGCGAGCGCTGCAGGAAGATCTCAGGCGTGTAGACGCCGGTCTCGACCAGCTCATACGCGCGGGCCTCCTGCGCCTCCAGCTTGGCAAGCTGCTTGCGGTCGGCGGCGATCGAGGACTCGAGCGCGGCACGCATGGGCGCGTCATCCGGCGCGGCGGCCTCGCCGAGCTCCAGCTCACGCAGCCAGCCGCGCAGCGCGTCCAGCACGGCCTCCTCCACGTCATCATACCACGAGCTGACAGTCGTGCAGCCGTAGGAGGGGCAAAGGAGCGTATCGCGGCGGCCTCCGGAAGACGGGCGGCGCACCATCACGCGGCCGCACTGGTCACAGCGGATGAGACCGGCGAGGCTCGTCACGGTCCCCCATGCGCCCTTGCCGCGCGGGCTGGCGCTGGAATAGCTCAGAGCAACGGCCTTGTCATACTGCTCCTGCGAGATCAGGCCGTCGTGCAGGCCCTTATAAAGCTTCAGATCCTCCTGCCGAGTGCGGGGGCGGCTGACGACAACAGTGCCGTCGACAATGCGCTTTGTCTCCGGCCTCCCGCCGGATTTGACCCAGCCCGCGTTTGCCGGATTGCGCAGGATATCCAGCACGGAGTCCGCGCGCCAGGGGCTGCCGGAGTTGGTAGGGACGCCGAGGGCGTTCAGCCGCGTGGAGATCGCTTTCGCGCCGATGCGCGCGCAGCCCTCGCCGGTGTACCAGTTGTAGATCTGCTGCAGGACGGGGGCCTGCTCCGGATGCGGGACGAGCTTGTAGCCCTTATCATTCGGCAGTTTCTCCCGAGACCAGCCGAAGGGCGTCTTGCCGGAGATCCATTTGCCCTCGCGCAAGGACGCCTCCTTGCCGCGGGACAGGCGGCGCTTGATGGTATTGTACTCGCGCCGGGACATAAAGAGGCCGAACTCAAAGTACTCCTCGTCCATCTCGTTGTTGGGGTCATAGGTCTTGTTCGGCGTGACGATGCGGGTGTCGGAGTATTTAAAGGTCTGCGCAATAATGCCCTGGTCGATGGTGTCGCCGCGCGCCAGACGCTCGACCTCCATGACGATGACGCCCGCATAGTTCCCGGTCTCGACGAGCTGCAGGACTTTCTGCACCTCCGGCCGGACGGCGATGGAATCGCCGGTTACGACCTCCTCAAAGATATCCACGACGTTCAGCCCACGGCTTTCGGACAGCGACAAAAGCGCGGCCCGGTGCCGCTTGAGCGTGTCGGTCTGACCGAGGGCTTCGGCCTCCATGTCCTTCCGGGACTTGCGCAGGTAAATGATGTACTGCGCGAGCGGGTCGGCGATTTTCCAGGTAGATGTAAATCTCATAAGCAAATTCTCGCCACAGGGGCAGAAGGTTATACGGATACCGCTCCGGCCGGAGCCGGGGCGGTTTGATTTATGCGCGGAACCAGCCGATCGACGGTGTAAGGACATCGAACACCAGCGCCAGGGCGCACAGGGCAAGAATGCCCAAAAGGATAAGCGTCACAAGCCGGTGCATCCGAAGGGATCTCTGCTGCTGGGCAAGCTGCGCGAGCAAAGAAGCGTTTTCAGTGCGGAGCCTTTCGGATTCCACCTCGCAGGGATCGGGGGCGGGAGCTTCGTGCGGAATATCAAAATAATCATCCATAGAAACGCCCATTTCCCGACAGATTGGACCGACCGTGTAAACAGACGGGTTTTTGATGTCGCCGCGGAAAAATTGTGAGACGGTACCGACAGACAGATCGGTGTTTTCGGCGACATCCTGATTGGTTTTGCGCGGGGTGAGCACCTGCTTCTGCTCACGGCACAGATCAGATAATTTTTCTTTCAAAAATATGCCCTCTTCCCGAAAACAGTCAGACGTCTGACTGCAAAAAGAAAGTCCCATATCTTTACAAAGTCACCGAAAGCGGACTAAGCTAAAAGCACAGACGGCTCCCAGCCCCTGTGCAGACAAAGGTCCGCGCCGGCGTTCGGCCGCCGGCGCGGGCGACGCCTACCTATATCTTACAACTTACAGGAGGCGCGGGCAAGATGCAATGTTTGACAAAAAACGATGAGGCTTTTTGTGGAGAAATGGAGACTGGAATGGAAAAGACGATGGAACAGATCCAAGAACTGCTCGAGCGGGCAACGCCGGATCAGCTGAAAATTATCCTCCGGATCATCCGGAACATCATAAAATAAGCGCCGGAACGGGAAACCGTTCCGGCGGGGAAGTCATTCGGGGCGTCGGTTTGCGATATAAACTTTGGATGAGACAAGAAATACAACGGCAAATATAAGGCTAAAAATATAGGAGACATCGAAGTCACGGGAGCCAATGATGCAGAGAAAAATCGCAATGACAGTAACAACAATATTGAAAATGGAATAGACAAGGTATCTTATTCCACGCCTTGACGGGCAAATAGCTTCCGAACAGTCGATAATCAGCTTGATACCTTTAACCAACACAAAAAAGAAAACAGAAAGGATCGCGGATCCGAGGCAAAGGCAAAGAATAATGAGGGCTACAATGCTCTTATCAGCAAGACGGCCAACTAAAAACACAACAAGAGCGGTGACTGCAGCGAAGAAGCGATAAACGACCGCAAAGGAGAAGAGAAGAACGAGCCACGACATAAAGCGCTTCATAGCGGAACCTCCATCCAAATTGTTACTTTCATTGTAGGATGAAACTGGCCCAATCTCAAACCGCAATATTTCACAAATTTCCAATGCAAAATTCGTCAAAAAGAACACCGGAAGCATTTTAGTTGCTTCCGGTGATTTTTTTTGCGTATTCGAGGATGTTGTCCCAGAACTCCGGGGGCATTTCGAGGGCGGCGGCGATGCCGCGTTTGCGGGTGGATTCGTCGGCTTCGGCCAGAACGTCGGT
>CALDMA010000385.1 GCA_937915075.1 uncultured Oscillospiraceae bacterium | reverse complement strand
GCGTGGACTTGGAGAGCAGCCAGATGACCGGACGGAACACCGTTGCCACGCTCGTCACCGTGCCGACCGTGAAGCGGGCGACCGCTTCGGTCTTTTTCATGGCGATGCGCTTTGGCACCAGCTCGCCGAGCACAAGGCTGAAGTACGAGAGCACGACGGTGATGAGCACCACCATGATCGTGTTGAGCGTCGAGGCGGGAATGGCCGTGAAGCCCTTGTCCACCGTCAGCCAATGCACGAGGGGGCCTGAAAAGCTGTCCGCCGCGAAGGCCGAGGACAGGAAGCCGGCGAGCGTGATGGCGATCTGAATGGCAGAGAGAAAGCTGTCCGGCGCCTGCATGAGCACAAGCAGCTTCTTCGCCTTCTTGTCGCCCTCCTCTGCCTGCTTGCGCAGCTTTGTTTCCGAAAGCGAGATGACCGCGATCTCGGCCGCGGCAAAGAATGCGTTGATGAGAATAAGTATGACCAGTACCAGAATTTTCGGCAATAACGGGTCAGCAGGGTCCAATTAGATAACCTCCTAAGCATCCGGCCTGTTGAGATTGGCTGCTCGCGCAGCGCAGACCGGTTTTAGCGTAGGATAACATATTCCCGCCGAAATTGCAACGGGTTCTTTTCCACGCCGCTTTTACTTTTTGTGTTGACAGCAAAAACGGCAGCTTCAGCTACCTTTTCACCTTGAAAGCAGCACTAAAATAATATATGCTATAAAAACCCGGAACAATTCGAGGTTTTCTGCGTCTATATATACGAAGGAGGTATGCGCATGAAAAGGAAATTGCTGATCACCGCTTCTGCGGTAATATGTGTTCTTCTTGTTGGGGCTGCGGCCTTGGAAATTCTTCATATTGCTCCACATACAGGAGTATACCTTTCGGCAGCAAATGGGGAACCCATGGTCGTTGTGAATGAGACACCTATCGTAATATCATCCAAAGGCCGTTTTGATAAATTGCGGGACGGCGATAAGCTTCTGGTTTTTATAGGCGATATTGCTGCAAGCTTTCCGGCAGAAGCAAAGGTGTACGCTCACTTCAAGTTAGGAAATGGCGATTTATCAGATATTCCTGAAAGCGTACGAAATGAATTGGAGCAATTAGGTTGGCTTTCTCCCCGGAACTGATACATAATATGGCAAATCAGGACTTATATTACATACCGACCGATAAGAGCAAGGCTGACGTACACCTTGCTCCATCGTCGTTCCCTCCGTCAGATGATGTCCAGCACCGCGAGCACCGGCGCCGCCGCCCTTGCCGGCGACGGCGATGATCCTCGCAGTCGGCTCGTCCATAGGCGAAGTCCTCCGTTCCCTTTTTTCTCAGTGTAGCGCAGGAAAACGGCGGTTTGCGGCGGCCTTCGCCGCGCAAACCGCCGTTTTCCTCACCGCGGCACAAGCGCGTCGTGTACGGCGCAGAGCGCCGCGTCTCCGTCCTCCTGCCGCACCAGCAGCGTGACGCGCTGCTCGCCCTCCTCCAGACCGAGGACCGTGACGCCCGCCGCCTCCAGCGCCGAGACCGCCGCGTGGATCGCCGCGAGCGACGGCAGCGCGCGCCCGATGACCGTCACGCGCGTGACCTCCCCGCGGCGCGAGCGCGTGACGCCCGTGACCTCCCCGCTCTCCGCGCGGGGTACAACGAGCGTACCGACGCTTCCCTCCTCGCACGAGCGCACCTCGACGGTCACGCCGTGCCTTGCCGCCAGCGCGACCGAACGGTCATGGAGCACCTGCGCGCCGTTCGCGGCGAGGCGGAGCATCTGGTCGCAGGAGACGGCGGCGAGCCGCCGCGCCGTCGGGCACACGCGCGGATCAGTGGTATAAACGCCGTCCACGTCCGTATAAATGATACAGCGCTCCGCGCCGAGGAAGGCCGCGAGCGCCACGGCGCTTGTGTCGCTGCCGCCGCGCCCGAGCGTGGTGACGTCACCCGCCGCGTCGACGCCCTGAAAGCCTGCCGCGAGCACGACGCGCCGCTGCGCCAGCTCCTGCCGGATGCGCTCCGCGCCCACGCTTCTCACGTTCGCGCCGCCGTGCGCGCCGTCCGTCCCGACCGGCACCTGCCAGCCGGAGAGCGAGACCGCCGGCACACCGAGCGAAGCGAGCGCGATCGCGCCGAGGGCTACGCTCGCGGTTTCCCCTGTGGCAAGCAGAGCGTCCAGCTCCCGCGGCGGCGGCTCCTCCGTCAGCTCGCGGGCGCGCGCGAGCAGCGCGTCGGTCGTGTCGCCCTGCGCGCTGAGTACGACCACCACGTCGTCCCCCTGCTCCCAGGTGCGCCGGACGATCCGCATGGCGCGCAGCAGCCGCTCGCGGTCACGCACGCTGCTGCCGCCGAATTTCTGTACGATAAGGCCCATAGCAGCCCCCTTCTCTACCCAGCAAAAAAATGAGTCGGCAAACTGCAAGCAGTCTGCTGACTCATTGTATGCCGTACCCTCCCCGCGGGTTCAGCCCGCAAGGATCTCAAACTTGACCACGCCCGCCGTCTCCGCGGCGCTGGCGATGAGCTCCTCAAGCGACTCGCGCATATCGCTCGTCTCCGCCGAGATGGTCACGGCGGCGCAGCCGTTTGTCGGGATGCTCTGGTTGATGGTGAGTATATTTGCGCCCGAACCGGCAAAAATAGAAAGAACGTTGCTCAGAACGCCCGGGTTATCCTTGAGCAGCGCGTAGAACGTGATGATGCGGCCGGTCTTCATGTCGTTGAAGGGCTGCACGCTGTCGCGGTACTTATAAAAGGCGCTGCGGCTGATGCCGACCTGCCGCGCGGCCTCGCCCGCCGTGCTCACCTCGCCCGCGTGGAGCATCCGCTTGGCCTCGGCGACCTTGAGAAAGATCTCCGGCAGCGCGTCCGCAGCGACCAGATAGAATTTTGTCTTTTTCCCCATGTCCTGTTCTCCTCCCGTGGGCATTTGTCCTTTTATGAAGATATGATACCATAACGATCCACAGAGAGCAAGTAGCTTTTTCCTACAACATCCGACGGGAAGGAGGCCGGTCTTTTTGCAGAGCGAACAAAAAAAGGAATTTCTGCTCACCGCCGCCTATTACGCCGTGCTCGCCGCGGCGCTCTATCTCTTCCTCCGCTATCTGCTCTGGTGGCTGCTGCCCTTTCTTCTCGCGCTCGCCACAGCCCGTGCGATGGAGCCGGTCATTCTCTTTCTGCGGCGGACCGTTCGTTTCAAACGCGGCTTCTCCGCCGCGCTGCTGACGCTCTTCCTGCTCTTTCTTCTCGGCGGACTCCTCTCGCTGCTGCTCTCGGCGCTCTTCACCGAGGCGACCGCCTTCCTCACCCAGCTCCCGACGCTGCTCGACGCGCTGCCCGCGCTGACCGGCGGACTGCTCGAGCGGCTGCGCGCCTACGGCGCGCTCTGTCCCGACTGGCTGCGGGAGCTTCTGACCGCCGAGCTCTCCGACTGGGCGGCCTACGGCAGCACGGCGCTCGCCAGTCTCGCCTCCCGCGCTCTCGCCCTGCTCGGCTCGATGGCCGCCGCCGTGCCGGCGCTGGTGCTCTTCGCCGCGACGACGCTGCTTGCCGTCTTCTTCCTCGCCGCCTCTTATCCCACACTCTGCGCGGCGGTAAAGCGCCGCCTGAGCCCCCGCGCGCAGCAGCGGCTGCGCTTCTGGCGCGACGGCGTGACGCACTCGCTCACGCGCTGGCTGCGCGCGCAGGCGATCCTTTGCTCCCTCACCTTCTGCCAGCTCCTCGCCGGGCTTTGGCTGCTGGGCGAGCGCTATTCTCTGCTCGCCGCCTTTCTCATCACGCTCGTCGACGCGCTGCCGGTGTTCGGCACCGGCACCGTGCTCATTCCCTGGGCGCTTGCCGAGCTGCTGCTCGGCTCGGTCCCCCGCGGGGCCGCGCTCATCATCCTCTACCTCTGCACGCTCACCGTGCGCAGCATCACCGAGCCGAAGCTCGTCGCCGCGCAGGCGGGGCTGCCGCCCATCGCCTCGCTCATGGCGATGTACCTCGGCGCCCGCGCCTTCGGCGTGGCGGGCATGGTGCTCTTTCCATTGCTCCTGCTGTTCGCCGCCCAGGTGCTGCGCACAAAAAAGGAAGGCTCGACGTGAGCCTTCCTTTTTCCGTTCATTTTTACGCCGCGGTATTGAGCAGCCAGTTGAGGAAATCCGTTCCCCGCTCCGGCGACACCTCCTCCGATCCCTCCGGATCGGCCGGGTCGGTCTCGCCGCCCGAGACCCAGTCGCCGTTCTCGTCGTAATAGCCCTCGCCCGGCGTCGGTTCCGGCTCGACGTACTGGTGGAGCGTACAGGTGCCGAGCATCATCAGGTCATTGAGCACACTGCCGCTGTCATCCGCCTGAACGGGCGTCCCCTCCGGGATCACAAACGTCGGATCGGCGGCCTGCTGCGCGGCATACGTCTCATACTCCGCCTCGCTCAGCGGCAGGAGGACCGTCGTGCGCTCATATCCCCACGCCGCCGTCAGGTTCTCGGTCGTGAAGTCGATCGCGTTCACGCTGTGGACACACTCGGCGGGGCAATACTCGGTCGCGAGCTTGCCGCTCTCGGTGCAGAGATTCACCGTCACATGGCCGTCGCACGCCAGCGCGGGCGCGTTGCTCGCCGCCACCCAGACCGTCTGCACGTCGGTGCAGCCCGGGCCCTGCAAAAGTCCCGTGCGGGTGCAGACCGTCACCTGCGTCATGTCGGCGGTGCTTCCATTGAAATCCTTGTTGGGCAGGTTCTCGTGTACCTCGCTCATGACCTTCTTCCACAGCTGCGCGGCGGGGTTGCCGTTCGCGCGGATGCTGGCGTTCTGGTTGTAGCCGATCCACACCGCCGCGGTGTAGTACGGCGTGTAGCCGACGAAGTAACGGTCGTAGTTGCTGGAGGTCGTACCGGTCTTGCCGGCGATGGTCATGCCGGAGAAGGCCGCCTCGGTGCCGGTGCCGCTGCGCACCACGCCCTTGAGCAGCTCGTTGATCGAGTACGCGGTGGACTCCTTCATCGCCACCCACGATTCCTGCTTGTTCTCCAGCACAAGGTTGCCCTTGTTGTCGCGCACCTCGACATAGGTGCGCGGCTTGGTATACACGCCGTTGTTGGCAAAGGCGGAGTACGCCGCCGCCATCTCGACCGTATTCACGCCGTAGGTCAGGCCGCCGAGGCCGAGCGCCGCGGAGTTGAGGTCGTCGTTGACGAGCGTGGTGAAGCCGAGGTTCTGCGTCATAAAATCATAGGACACGGACGGAGAGAGCGCCTCGAGCACGCGCACCGCCGTGGTGTTGGTGGACACGCGCAGCGCGGTCTGGAGCGTGATGAGTCCTTTATAGCCGCTGTAGGAGTTCTTCGGCCACGCCTTTTCCGTGCCGTTCTCGTCCGCCTGCAGGCGCACGGGATAGTCGTCGAGCACCGTCGCCGGCGTGATGACGCCGGTATCCAGCGCGGGCGCGTAGACCGCGATGGGCTTGATGGCGCTGCCGCAGGGGCGGGTGGCCGTCGCGTAGTTGAAGAGA
>CALDMA010000384.1 GCA_937915075.1 uncultured Oscillospiraceae bacterium | reverse complement strand
CCTCACGCACCACAAGACCGTTGGTATCAAACGTGGAGGGAAACAGGAACAGGTCAGCCCGGCAATACCATGCCCGGATAATCTCCCGGTCATAGCAGGGCTCCAGAAAGAACACCTTGTCATCCAAACACAGTTCTTTGGCATAGTCGCGGATGGCTTCTCCGTCGGTACCCTTACCTACGAACACCATGCGGAAGTCAGGCCCGTCCTCCTTCAACTGCTTCAGGGCATCCAGAATGATCCGCAGCCCCTTGTACCACATCATGCGTCCCACGAACAGCAGCAGCGGCACGCTGCCCGACAGGTCAAGACCTTGGCTTACGGCGCGTACCTTCTCCTCCGGCAAGCGACCGGCAGGGAAGTCCACGCCGTTTGGCATGACAATATACTCTCCCTGATAGCCCAGGGAACGGAGATTTTCTCCTGCACCGCGGCTGACCGTCCATACCTCATCGCAGGCGGAGATGTTCTCCACCAGCAGCTTGATGGAGGCTTCCTGCAGCTGCTTGCTATGGATGGCATTGGCAATGTCGATATCGAACTTGGTGTGGTAGGTGAACACCAGCGGTACATGCAGACGCTGCCGCAGCATCCGGGCCAGCACTGTGGACGTGATGGGACAGTGGCTATGGATCAGATCAATGTGACGCCCCTCTACCTGAGCCATCAACTTCGGCGACAGAGGAAAGCCAGCCCGATAGCCCACCAGCTTCGTCATGTCAATGCTGGGATAGCGCAGCACCGGGAAAGGGTAGGCACTGTCGTCGGCGTTGGGATAGTAGGGCGTTACCACAGTGGCGCTGCCATAGCCCCGCTGGATGACGGAAGCATAGTTGATGACCGCGTTGGCCACGCCGTCAATCACCGGAGGGAAGGAATCGTTAATAAGACATATGCTTCGTTTTTGAGTTGATAAAGCAGACGCATTTTGCGAAATCGGAGAATTTGTATTTAGCTTCATATATGCCCACCTCATTAGTTCGGCTTTTTTAATGATCATAACATATAAATGCGAAACAATCCACTGCTGTTTTCTTCCCGAACAGGAAATCTGCAAAATAAAGCCGGCACAGTGTCCAACAAGCACCACAAGCAGGTCGGCAAACCGGAATCCGAAAGGATCCAAGTCGTGAACACTTATGAGCCGCTGATTGTGCAAGAGACGTAGGATGCCGTGCAGCGGATGGACAACCACCTCGCCAGCCGGGAAACGGAATCCTCCGCAGACGCATGGCTGGACATGATGCAGGACTACGCTCAGCTTGAGAAATCAGACCGTCCCCCGCTGGTGCGGCTGATATAGAAAATCGAGATCGGCGAACGCTATACCGTGGGCGATCACGCGGAACGCAACATTCATATCTGCTACAATTTCGTCGGATATATCGAAACATAAAGCATCCTTTATTCGATGCTGACCAACAGCATTTTTTGCAATACATTCCGCATATTCGGCGATTTTATTTGCAAATCATTTCTTATATAATAGCTTTGCAAGCCCGTTCGGGAAATACGGAATCTATCTGAATGGAGGATCAACTTGAGAAGATTTGTTTTTGCTTCGCTTATGTGCGCGATTGCTCTCACGATGGCAGCCTGTGGCTCTACGGCAGTGACCACGCCCACCCCCGAAAGCGGGAATTCGACTGCTGAGGATGGGGTACTGCGCGTTGCAGCGCTCTATGACATCAGTACCATGGATGTTTCGCAGACCACAGACGACTATATGGTGCCCATGAATGTCTTCGACCGCCTGTTTGAGTCTGAAGTTCAGCCTGACGGCAGCACTGCCGTTGTTTCCAGCCTCTGCGAGAGCTATACCGTCTCAGATGACGGGCTGACCTACACCTTCACGCTGAAAGATGGAATCGTCTTTTCAAACGGCAGTGTACTGACCGCTTCCGATGTGCAGTATACATTTGAACGTCTTCTGACTGCCGGCGGTGTGAACGACGATATACCCCTTGAAGTCGTCGGCGCTGAGGCGCTGCAAAACGGTGATGCAGACAAACTGGAAGGGTTTTCCGTGATCGATGATACGCACTTTACCATCGCGCTCAATACCGCGAATGCGGGTTTCCTTGCCGAACTCACCTCACCCGCTATGTCCGTTGTGGATAAAGAAACCGTAGAGGCCGCCGCCAATTTTGGCATGAGCTGTGAAGACACCGTTGGCACCGGCCCCTATAAGGTAACGGAATGGGTAGTAAACGACCACTTCACCCTTGAATATAACGACAAATATTGGGGTGATGCACCGTCCGTGAAGAAGGCTGTTGTCTCCAT
>CALDMA010000383.1 GCA_937915075.1 uncultured Oscillospiraceae bacterium | reverse complement strand
AGACAAAGGGTGGAGAGAAAGTTCTAACGCCCGTGGTGAGAAATAAAAGACGGCGTGTTACTGTACAAAAAGAAAGGCGGTGATGGCATGGCGAAAACAGGGCATCCACCAAGATACGCGACGGTCGAACAGATGCAGGCCGTCATTGACCGATACTTCGAGGACTGCAAGGGCGAGCCGATCATCGGCGATGACGGGATGCCGATCCTCGACAAGTGGGGCAAGCCGTTTATCATCAATGAGCGCCCGCCGACGGTGACGGGGCTGGCGCTTGCGCTGGGATTCACGAGCCGTCAGGCGCTGCTGAACTATCAGGCAAAGGCGGCGTTCGTTGACACGGTTTTGCGCGCGAAAGCCCGCATCGAGGCTTACGCGGAGGAACGGCTCTTCGATCGAGACGGTCAGAGAGGAGCGGAATTCAGCCTGAAATACAACTTCCGATGGGTAAATGACGAGAAAAAGGACGACGGCGGAGAGAGCGCGTGCGGCGTGGCAGAGCTGCCCGCCGTGCTGCCTGTTCCGCAGGATGCGGGAGGTGATGCGAATGGCGAAGCGTAGCGTGGTATGGAAACCGCAGCCCAAGCAGGCGCTCTTTATGAGCCGCTGGGAGGACGAGGCTCTATACGGCGGCGCAGCCGGCTAGGCGGGGGAAAATCCGACGCGCTGGTCATCGAGGCACTGCGGCAGGTAGATGTCCCGTATTACAAGGCGATCATCCTGCGAAAGACCTTCCCGCAGCTTGCCGAGCTGATTGACAAGACGCTGAACTACTACCCGCGCATTTATCCGGGCGCACGCTACAACGGCAGCAGCCACACGTGGACGTTCCCGAGCGGGGCGAAGATCATCTTCGGCTCGATGCAGTACGCAAAGGACAAGATCAAGTATCAGGGTCAAGCATATGACTTTATCGCATTCGACGAGCTGACCCACTTTACGTGGGAGGAATACAGCTACCTCTTTTCCCGCAACCGACCGAACGGGCCGGGAACGCGGGTGTATATCAGGAGCACGGCCAACCCGGGTGGAATCTGCCCCTTCGTGCAGTAATGCACGTCGAAAATTGAGGAAAAAAACTGGGAAGCTAAGGTACTGAAAAACATCTTATGGAGGATGGAACATGAAAAACGAAACTGGAAATCGATATGGGAGACTGACGGTTATCCGATACGACCATACGGACAAACGGCAAGGGGCCTATTGGCTGTGCGCCTGCGACTGCGGGTGTACGACTGTCGTGAAGGGGAACCGGCTGAGAACAGGGAAAACGAAAAGCTGCGGTTGCATAAAACGCGAAGTACAGGAGGCGTTAGGCCAAAGAACGTGGG
>CALDMA010000382.1 GCA_937915075.1 uncultured Oscillospiraceae bacterium | reverse complement strand
CGGGTCGCCTTTTTTTCTGATCTCACGAATAGCCATAGCAGTTCCTCCTATTGTATCGCATTGCAGTCGGCAAAAATGTCGAGACCGCGGTTTTCCTTGTGTTGATAAAACGCATAGAGATATTCCGCCACCAAACGGCGCAGCGCCGGGCAGCCCTTGCCGACGAGGAAAACACGGTAGCGGTAGCGATTGTTGACCTTCACCACGCTCGCCCCGGCAGGACCGAGCACCTCGACGCTCAGCGGCTTGAGCTCCTCGCGCCGTTCAACGGCGTAGCCGAGCGCATCGCGCAGCGCCTTTGCCGCGCGGATGACGCGGCTCTCGTCCGCGCCGGTCACGGTAAAGGAGAAAAGGTCGGCGAACGGCGGATAGCGGCGCAAGCGCCGCATCCGGATCTCGCTTTCGTAGAATGCGTCGTAATCCTGCGCGGCCGCCGCGCGGATGACCTCGTTTTCCGGCGTGAAGGTCTGAATGATCGCTCTTCCCTGCTTGCTGCCGCGGCCCGCGCGGCCCACGACCTGCGAGAGCAGGCTGAAGGTGCGCTCCGGCGCGCGGTAGTTGTCGATATAGAGCGAGGCGTCGGCGCAGAGCACGCCGACCAGCGTGACGTTCTCAAAATCAAGACCCTTGGCGACCATCTGCGTGCCGAGCAGGATCGGGATCTTTTCCTCTTCAAACTGCCGCAGGAGCTTTTCGTGCCCATGCGACGCGCCGACCGTGTCGGTGTCCATGCGCAGGACCTTCGCTCTGGGGAACAGAGCGTGCAGCTCCTCCTCGACCTTCTGCGTGCCGGTGCCGATGTGCTTCATGATGCCGCCGCATTGCGGGCAGCGGTCATAGGCCGGCTCGCTGTGGCCGCAGTAGTGGCACATCAGCCGTCCGTTCGCACTGTGATAGGTCATCGGAACGCTGCAGCGCGGGCACTCGGGCGCCTCGCCGCACTCGCCGCACAGCAGCATCCGGCTGCTGCCGCGGCGGTTGAGAAACAGAATGCTCTGCTCACCGCGGGCGAGATTTTCCTCCAGCGCGGAGCGGAGCGGTTCGCTGACAGCGGTCTCGTTCCCCGCGCGAAGCTCCTCACGCAGGTCGGCGATGAACACCTTTGGGAGCGCTTTCTCGTTGTAGCGTCTGCGAAGGGAAAAGACTTGATAGCGTCCCTCCCGCGCGTAATACATTGTCTCAACCGTCGGCGTCGCCGAGCCGAGCAGCAGCAGCGCGCCGCTCTGCGCGCAGCGGAACTGCGCGACGTCGCGCGTATGGTAGCGCGGCGGGTTCTCCGAGCAGTAGGTCGGCTCCTGCTCCTCGTCCATGATGATAAGTCCGAGGTCCGGCAGCGGCGCGAACACCGCGCTGCGCGTGCCGAGTACGACCCTCACATCGCCCCGGCGGATGCGCTTCCACTGGTCGTAGCGCTCCGTCAGCTGGAGACCGCTGTGGAGCATGGCGACCTTCTCGCCGAAATAGGCGGTAAATTTCGCCATCATCTGCGGCGTGAGCGCGATCTCCGGCACAAGCAGCATCGCCGTGCGGCCCATCGCCAGAGCTTCCTCAATGAGGCGGATATACACCTGTGTCTTGCCGCTGGCGGTCACGCCATGCAGCAGCGCCGCTCCCGCCTCGCGGCGGGCGATGAGCGGCAGCAGCCCGTCAAAGGCTTGCCGCTGCTCGTCGTTGAGCACGATGGGCAAGGCCATCTCGACGGGCTCGTGCCTGCTGACGCGCAGGACCTCCTGCTTGGCAAAGGAGACGATGCCCGCCTTTTCCAGCCCGCGCAGCGTTTGCAGCGACGCGCCGGTGTAGTAGCAGATATCCGACGAGGAAAGCGTGCCCTGCGCGCAGAGCATTTCGACCGCCGCATAGCGCAGCGGCGCGCTGCGGCGCTTTGGCTCGACCGCGGCGAGCGCGTCCTCCGCGCTCACAGCAAGACTCACCATGCGCACCGATTTGTCGCTGATCTGCCGGATGGCCGTCGTCTCGGAGTACAGCACGCCCTGCTCGCACAGGAGCTTGAGCCGCTTCATCGTCTGCGCGCCGCCGAGCTCCTCGAGCTCGCCGCGCTCC
This sequence comes from uncultured Oscillospiraceae bacterium, assembly GCA_937915075.1. GTDB lineage: Bacteria > Bacillota > Clostridia > Oscillospirales > Oscillospiraceae > Hominicoprocola. Next base: position 1,394 of record CALDMA010000382.1, on the reverse strand, counting down.
AGCTCGCCGCGGGCGGTGACGGCCTCAAGCAGCAGCTTGTCCGTGCGGTTCGCCGCGGCAAGTGCTGACAAGTCGCTTTCCTGTACACCATCTGCCAGACGGTAAGTCTCGCGGTAGCGAAACCAGACGCCTGCGGGCAGAATGGTCTTGAGCGCATCGTAGACCGTGCAGAAATAGCGCGCCTTCATCCATTTGGCAAGGCGCAGCAAGGATGCGTCGAGCAGCGGCTGCTCATCCAGCACGGTAAAGACCGGCTTGAGCGGCTTGTCCGCCGCTTCGCACAGTGTTTCGAGCACGAAGCCCTCGGCGCGGCGGTTGCCGCGGCCAAACGGTACGCTCACACGAACGCCCGCACGGCAGGCGTCAGTCAGCTCGGGCGGGACGAGGTAGGAATACAGCTTGTCCGCACTGTATGGTACGCCGGAGAGGGCGATCCTTGCGATCTGCTGTTCCATGCTTCTCCCCCTCTCCGGCGAATCGTTCGTTCTTACTTATTGATGTGCGTGTCAATGTCCGCCGCGGTGATCTCGCCGTCGGCGACCTCATTGATGGCTTCGGTGACGGGCTTTTCGGTCAGGTGGATCCCCTCCAGCTCAGCGTCCTCGGCGATCTGACGGGCGCGGCGTGCGACCACGTTGACCAGCAGGTAACGGTTGGGGACATTCTTGGTGAGGGTATTCATAGCGGGATAGAGCATCATAGTTGTATACTTCCTTTCGCCGCGGCGCGGCATGATTGATGAATTAAAATAGGCAGCTTACTGCAATATCTCCATACGCTCGCTCGGGCGGCAATGCTCGGCGAGCATGATGGCGTTGATCTCGCGCACGGCGTTTTCCACCGTGTCGTTGATGACAAAGTAATCGTAGGTGTCGGCGGTCTGAAGCTCGACCTTAGCGCGGACGAGGCGCTTCTGGATCTTTTCGGGGCTGTCCGTTCCGCGTCCGGTCAGGCGCTGCTCCAGCGCGTCCCACGAGGGCGGGGCGATGAAGATGCGCACGGTGTCGGGCCGTTTGCCGATGACCTGCAGGGCGCCCTGCACCTCGATATCGAGGATGACGTCCTTACCCTGCGCCATGGCTTCGTCCACATAGCGCTTGGGCGTGCCGTAAAAGTTGCCGACGTACTCGGCATACTCGAGGAATTCATCCTCCTGGATCATTTCACGGAATTGATCGACATTGATGAAATGATAGTGCACGCCGTCGATCTCACCCTCACGCGGTGTGCGCGTTGTGGCGGAGATCGAAAAATAGAGGTCGTCGCGGTCCCGCAGCAGCTCACGGAGCACGGTGCTCTTGCCGACGCCAGAGGGGCCGGAGATGATAAAGGTCTTCCCTGTTTTCATTCGTTTTCTTCCAATCCTCCCAAAATTTCAAGGCCGAGCCGCTGCG
>CALDMA010000381.1 GCA_937915075.1 uncultured Oscillospiraceae bacterium | reverse complement strand
GAGCGGAAGTACGATTATATGATAAAGAGCGTTGCATTTGTGATTTGGTTCGCCGCAAAGAACAGATGGATATGCAGCTATACACGCAGGCAATCAAGGATTATTTCAAGGCAAAGCCCAACAATCGGAAACTGCTTAAATACGGAAAGCTATTCGGAATAGAAGATAAAATCAGAACCTATATGGAGGTACTATAGTGAAAACGCCGGAACAGTTAAAAGGAACCATACGCAGTATGGCGACGAAAAAGAATCTCCGGGCACAGGAAGTTCTGCAAATGTTTCTGTTTGAGAGAATTTTGGAGCGCTTGGCCAATTCAGATTATCAGAAGAACTTTATTCTCAAAGGCGGTCTGCTGATCTCCTCAATGATTGGTATCAGCGAGCGGACTACAATGGACATGGATACTACTGTCCGCGGAATTCAGATGGAAGATGATGATATTGTCCGAATCATCAAGGAAATTTTGACGGTAGATGTTGGAGATGGTATCTTTTTTGAATATGAGAGCATTGAGCCTATCCGGGAAGAAGACGCTTATAATAACTTTCGGGTGCATTTGCGCGCAAAGTACGGAAAAATCGACTCGCCGATGAAGATAGATGTAACGACCGGCGATATGATCACTCCGGCCGCAGTACAATATGATTTTCCAATGCTTTTTGAGGATAAGACCGTACCGGTTATGGCCTATACACTTGAGACCGTGTTGGCCGAAAAGTACGAAACGATCATACGGCGCAATATTGGTACGACGAGAGCAAGAGATTTCTACAACCTTCATATACTGTATCGTAGTCGGCAATCGGAGATCCGCATGGATGTTCTCAGAGCAGCCGTACTACATACGGCACAGAAACGAGCATCTCTTGAAGATATCAGGGACTGGAAAGACATCCTGAATGACTTGCGTGAAGAACCTCAAATGTATCTGCTATGGGATAATTACATAGCTGAGAACAAATATATCGGGAACTTGAAATTTCATGTAGTGCTCGATACTGTAGAAGAGATTGCGCAGGTATTAAATCTCTGATTTCGCACAATTCAAGATTTCAAGTTGGAATGGTCTCTTTTCAAGTGAACGGATTGACTATTACGGAAGTATCTGTTACAATACTCGTATAAGTATCAAGTTTGGTTTTGAGCCAAGCACAGTTTAACAGAGTTTTCCAAGTGTCATTTGCTTTATTGCAAATGGCACTTTTTTGTTTCCGGCCAATTTCATAGGGCATAAGCCAGCAGTCCAATCAATGGGTTGCTGGCTTTTGTTATATCACGGCGGATACCGCCACAAAAACGAAAGGAGATCGCAAAAATGTTACAACCATGCCAGGACAACTATTCCACGACCTTTGCTTCCTATGAGGGGATGCGTCGGTACCATGAGAAGGAATCGCTGGAAAGCAGGTGGCACAGATGCAGAGTCAATGAACTGCACATCGAGCCGCTGGATAAGGCGTCGCCGCTCTATGGAACTCCGTCCGCGTTCGCCGCGGGAATCAGCGCCGAGTCTGTCGAGGACACGGCGGAAAACCTTGGCCTTGCCCTGCGAGTGGATGGTTCCTACTATCCTATCCGCAGTACGGCCTATAAGAGCCTGCTGGACAGGGCAAAAATCAGCGGCACGGCGCTGCCAAAACTGAGCCGCGAGAGATTGGCGTCCGTTCTTAATGACTGCCTGGAACTGTACTCTTCGGAAACGCTCCTGCTTATCCGGGACGAGAAAGTCTCGGCGGCGCACTCCGGGGATTCCATGGATTATTCCGTGCTGCCAATCGACGAGCTGCTGAAGGCGTTGACAAGGAAACTGGATGACCGGTTTCCCGGCAGTGTATTTCAAGGAGGCTACCGCGACCACTCGCTGGCAAGCGCCACATGGACCATGCCCGGGCAAAAGGAAGACCTGATCGGTGCCTATGCCAAATTGCTGGCATCGCAGGGAAAAGCCACGTTTGCAGCCAGACTCATCCCTGCCATTCGGTTTGTCACCTCGGATACCGGGGTTGCCTCGGCCAAAGTTTCTGCCATGTTGGAAGGCACACAGTATCCGATCCATATCGGAAGCTGTATCGCGGTAGATCACCGGCATCAGAGTTCGGTAGACGACTTTGAGACTGCACTGGATCAGCTCTTTGCACAGTTCGGTGATTCTGTCGCTCGGCTACAGAAACTGCTGGGGATCCCTTTGAGCTACCCAGTCAATGCCATGACACGGATCTGCAAAAAACTGTCTTTGCCTAAAAAAGCAGCCTTAGAAGCGATTGGGATGTTTGAGATGGCCTATGGCGGCGGACCTGCTACTGCTCATGATGTATTTATGGCCATGCAGGAGATCCCGTATATCCTCAAATCCGACCATGCGCCGGAAAGCAAAATGCTTGTTGTTGAGGAAAATATGGCCAGAGCACTTACGCTGAAATGGGCTGACTACGACCTCGCAAAGGCGGTGAACTACTGATGTCCGCACCGATCATTCTCTGCGACACCGCAGGTATGACGAATGAGCGATGGCTGGAGTGCCGTGCCCATGGGCCAAAAGGTACCATCCCCTATACGGTGGGCGGCAGCGATGTGGCTGCCATCTTCGGCGTCTCGCCGTGGACAACACCGTTGGAGCTGTGGATGATCAAAAAAGGCAGAATGAACGCGCCGGTAAAAGCCAATCAGGATCAGCTGATGATGGGACATCTTCTGGAACCGATCGCCGCCTATTGGTATCAGCAAAAAAGCGGAAACGTGGTTTACGATGATACCAACATGTATCAGCATGCAGATCACCCGTGGGCGCTTGCAGATTTTGACCGCCGTTTCACGCGCAAGGAGGACAACGCTCCCGGCATTCTGGAGTGCAAAAGCTGCACTTATCACAAAGCCGGTGACTGGGCAGACGATGCCTATCCCATCTATTACGAACTGCAGCTTCGTTTTTATTTGGCGGTAGCGGATGTGGAGATTGGCGCGTTTTCCACCATTTGGGGAAACAACCCTGAAAATGATCTGGCCATGCCGGCACTTACCCGTGATCGTGCGAAGGAGGATATCATCTTCCAACGCCTGGAGGAATGGATCTGGAGTCTGGAGCACGATAAGCCCCCTACGATGGCAGATGTCAAGCCGACGCTCGCGCTTGAATCTCTGGCGCGTATTTACGGTGCCAGCCAGCCGGGACTTCCCACCATTGAGTTTCCCGCAAAGTACGAAAAGTCGCTTCGACAAATCGCACTGCTGCAGGGAAAAATCTCCGACTGTAATGCGGAGATCAAAACCTATGAAAAGGAGATTGCTGCACATAGTGTGCGAATCGCAGAATTGATGCAAGCGCATGAGCATGGCGTGCTTAGCACAACAAGCGACAAGCTTCTCATCGATTTTGTCACCAAAACAACAAAACGCCCCGATTCAAAGCTTCTGAAAGAGAAGTATCCTTCCGTATATACGGATGTGCTCAAAATCAGTGAGAGTCGGAAACTGAAAGTGTCGGCTGTACCGACCTAAGAAAGGAGTTACAACATGCACGACGCAATGAAAGCCTATAACGAGAGCTGGGAACGCTTGCTGGATCATCAGTTCCTGAAAAATGACCGATACCGGAAGCGTGCCTATATCTGCTCTCCTTTGAGCGGTATCACAGCAGACGAAGAACTCTGTAATGTCCGGAAAGCGCGGGCGTATATGCTTTATGTCCGCACCATGCTTGGATATCTGGCACGCGCGCCACACGCCTACCTTCCCGCGCTTTTGTGCGACCGTGTGCCGGCAGAGCGTGCGTTGGCACTGCAATTCGGGCTTCAGCTTTTGGCTCAGAGCGAACTGCTGCTTGTTTGCGGTGCGCGTATCAGCCGCGGAATGAAAGGTGAAATTGCTCACGCCGCAAAGCTGAACATTCCCATCACCGTTTACTGTGAGGACCTCTATCTGGAAGTGCGAAAACTGGTGACACAGACCGGAGTCAGCAAAAAACTGGTTGAACTGGATATGACGCATCCGGTGCTGGCCTCCAACGATCCGGAAACGGATCGCTCCTGGGAGGTGCGGTGCCTTGCGTAGATTCTATGCTCCGGTTGATCTCCGGTCCCGACGGGCCATGAGGCAATATCTGACCTCACATTTTCGATACCCGACAATGAACTTCTGGAACAGATCTACATCGTATGCTTGCAACCTCAAAATTACATGTCTTGGGCTTATGCCCGAAGAGGTGGACAAGCTGTTCGATATGATCCAGACCCAGGAGTTTTTCGATGTCATGGACGAGTGCAAACGAGAGTTTGCTGCAAAGCACAACTATCTCTGGCAGGCTGGGATGAACGGCCGAAGCGGCGGGTATCTGGTTCTCTATCAGGGCGAGAAGCAGCCGAGCGGCTACAAGTCCTACTGCACCAGCTGTGGGCAGAAAAACTACCGCCCTGCATCCGATGATGATTGTACATGCGGCGTCTGCGGGCAGCCCACTCGCGTCAACTATCCGTACACACATACGCAGGTGGTGACCTATCCGGGCCGCGGCACGGATGTCGACGAGAATTTCGAGGATTGGAGCATGTATGAGCTTCGTGAGCGCGTAAAACTCGTGCAGGAGTTGGATCAGCTTGCAGACCGGATGGTCGAGTCAGCGCTCCAGCTTGCAAAGAAATCACAGGTCGTTGAGGAAGTGTTCTTCATTCCTCAGACACGCAGAGTATTGACTATGGATTCACCGTAAGGAGGAAAAGTGTCTATGCTGAAAATCGGAGATAAACTGATCTGCAAAACGAAAGGACAGCCGGAAACAGAATTTTGTGTTCGCGGCGAAGTCAAAAACGTCGAAGGAGACATCGTGACCATCAGCCGTGCTCTTAAATTCGGAACACTGCCTATGCACAATGATTTGACACTGCCGGAGAGTGAGCTGCTGAAATATTACACTCCTTTGAAAGGCCGTCCGACCGACGATAGCCCCAAAGCTGGGGCTATCTACGAGGTCACGATCACCCGCACCGGCGTTGTATTCGTGAGAGCCGCTTCGGCGGCTGCGGCTATGGAGCTTGCAGACCATCTCACAACCGACCATGTCAACTGGTCAGATGACTGGAATCCCACTGATGCTGAAGAAAGCGGCGATTATGACGGTTCGGTTTTCGAGGAGCCTGACTTCGACTGATCGCCTGAATCTTACAAGGAAAGGAGAACTCCATCTTGATATGTCAATTCAAAAAGTTAATCTATCCAAAAACAGTGACCGCCGATGACGCAAACTACATGATCGCCTTGTACCGCCCCTGCGAGAAAGTTCTGGATGCGGCGGGAAATGTGATTTCCGAAATCAAGGCGGTGGGCTACTGCTTGCCGACAGCGGATAATCTTCGCTATGACATGCGCGGGCACTGGAGCCGGAATGCCAAACATGGCGTTCAATTTGAGGTTGAGGGCTTCGACGAGGTGATCACCCCTACCAAAGAAGGCATCATTGCTTACCTGTGCTCCGGGCAGATCAAAGGCATCGGACCCAAAACTGCTGAAAAGATTTATGCTGTATTCGGGCAAAACACGCTGACCGTACTGGATCACGATCCGGAACAACTGCTCGCCGTATCCGGCATCAGTAAAACCAAACTCAAAAAAATCTGTGACTCATACATGGCTTCTCGGGGCGCACGCGACGTGGTCGCTTTTCTGGCACCTCATGGCGTAACACCAAACCGTGCAGTCAAGCTGTACAAGCAGTACGGAGAGCAAACCATGGACATCGTCCGAAACCACCCCTACCGTCTGTGTGAGATGGTGGGTATCGGCTTCAAGACCGCTGACCGCATTGCCGTCAGCATGGGCTTTGACCCTCTTTCGCCGGAACGGGTGGATGAGGGGCTGGTGTTCACACTGGCTGACGCAGAACTGAAAGGGCATCTTTGTATGGAAAAACACAGCTTTCTCAAGCAGTGTCTGAAGCTGCTGGACACAGAAGGCCTGACAGAGGAAATGCTGGCGGTACGGGCTTCAAGGCTGCTTGAATCCGGTCGCTTGGCCTCCTATGGCGGGCAGGTCTATCGTGCGGCAACGGCACGGACGGAGCAGAACCTCGCTTGGGCTGTTTGCAGGATGCTGCGCTGTACGGGTACAGAATCTTCTGCTGGTATTGATACGGAGATTGCTACGGAAGAAAAACGACAGGGCATCCAGCTGGCTGCTGAACAGCGGCAGGCAGTCATGACAGCCCTGACTTCACAGCTCAGCGTAATTACCGGCGGCCCCGGTACCGGCAAGACGCTGATCCAGCGGTTTCTGCTGGATATCTATCGCCGCAGAAAGCGCGGAGCAAAAATCATCTGCTGTGCACCTACGGGACGTGCGGCACGCAGGATGGAACAGTCAACCGGCTTTCCGGCTACAACCATTCACAAAGCGCTTGGCCTGCTGGCTGGTGAGGACGGCGACTACTGCGAACCGGAGATGCTGGACGCAGATCTGATCGTGGTGGATGAGGTGTCCATGATGGATATCTATCTTGCCAATCATCTGTTTCGCTCCATACCGCATGGCAGTCAGCTTGTGTTGATCGGCGATGCGGATCAGCTTCCCTCCGTCGGCCCCGGTGCTGTACTCAGTGAGATCATTGCCTGCGGCAGCGTACCGGTAGTTCGGCTGGATCGTATTTTCCGTCAGAGCCGCGGCAGCCGGATCGCCGCTAACGCAAAACTGATTCGTCATGGCAACCTTGGTTTGGAATATGGCGAAGATTTTCAGTTTTATGACTCGCCCGATATGAGTGCTTCTGCGGCACGGATTGAGGCGCTGTATTTGCAGGAAACCGCCCAATATGGGATCGACAATGTAGCACTGCTGACCCCATATCGGCAAAAAACCGAAACAGGAGTGAACGCCCTGAATGACCGATTGCGCGAAATCGTCAATCCGCAAGATGGGAAAAAGCCAGAGGTTATCTATCGAAAGCGAACCTATCGTTTAGGCGACAAGGTCATGCAGACGAAAAACTGCGAGGATATCAGCAATGGCGATATCGGATACATCACATCCATTACCAGCGATGGTACTGACAGCGCACTGACCGTTGATTTTGGAGATGGCCGGATAGCCGAATACGACAGCAGTGATCTCGAAACGCTGAATCTGGCCTATGCTTCTACGATTCATAAATCGCAAGGCAGCGAATACAAGTCCGTCATCATCAGTCTACAATGCGCTCATGCCATTATGCTGGTGCGCCCGCTTATCTATACCGCAATCACCCGTGCGAAGGAGCGTGTCCTGATCGTTGGTGAACGGAGGGCGCTATGTATGGCGATTAAGCGCACAGATACCGAGCAGCGTGGAACAATGCTTTCATCGCGGATCAAAGAGAACATCTCAAATCTGAAAGGAGATCATAACAATGGCAACATGGCTCAATGAGTATAACAGTCTGAAGGATGAGATCAAAAAACAGCTTGGAACCGGTACTGCCTCGCTGGAACAGCTGATGCAGTATCAGGAGCTGCTGTACCGCATTGAGGTGCTGGGCACGAGCCAGGCGTTTTGTCAGACTGCGCCGATCACAACAGATGTGTCGGTTCTGTCAAGCCACTACCAGCTGGTCGACGCCTATATTCAGTGCTTGACCAAGGAGCGGCGCATGGGGCGTCCGGCAGACCAAACACTCAAAGCCAAGCGTCAGACGGCATCGGAAACCTTCGATAAGGTCGTTCTGGACTGCCGAAAGCGCTTTTCCAGCTTCGCTCCAACGGATCAAAATCAATATCGCAAATGCGTGAGCAGCCTGATCAACACCATTCTGCCTGTTTGGCTGCAGCTGCGCAATACCTACATCAATATCAATAAGTAAGGAGGACTCCGCTATGAGTCAAAACAACTCGAATGCAAAAATGGCCATGCTGGCAAAGCTGGACAGTATCCATAAAGTTGAGGGATTTGACCCTGCTCCGTTCGCTGTGGACTATACGGATCTCAACACACAGGAGACGCGCAAGCGTCTCCCGGTTATGATCCAGATGGCATGGTTCCGGCTGAAATATCCGGAAGGCCGTATCGCCATTCAGGTGTCGCCGGGTAAGGATTGCTTTGTGGCAACGGCTCGGGTCTATCCCAGTTATAAGGATCCGGCAGATTGCTATCTTGCTGAGGCTACGGCATCCAGAGGTCCGGACGCCTCCAAGCCGTCTGTATCTCCACGGGAATGGGCGCAGACTGCGGCGGTCGGCATTGCGCTTAGAAATGCGGGATTTGGACTTCAATTCTCTGCAGCAGGCGACGATTTTGCAGGCGTCGTACCGGACGAGTTACCGACGGACACATATCAGGAGCCTGCGCCCGCAGAGCAGCCTATGCCGGTTAAGCAGGAAGCAAACTGCGAGCCGGCACCTCCTCTTTCTGCGGAACAGAAACTGGAGCAGGCGCTCAAAAAACCGTGCCCCATCAAAAAGTATAGTGGGAAAACACTGGGCGAAGTACTGACAATGGATCCGAACGCAATTGCATGGGTAGCAAACAAGTACAAAGATGATCAGGAACTATCCGATGCAGCAAGGTTGATCTGTGAGCACGCGATGCAGCAGGCCTCTGTGTGAGGATAACACAATCACAAGGGGGACGGAATCTCCGTCCCCCAGAAAGGAGGCTGCATGGATATCTTTCATATGGCAGATATTATTCCGCTGATAGGGCTCCCGCACCCACCCTATGGAAGAAGCAGTTACAATGTACCATGCCCGTGCTGCGATGATGAGCCGCGTGCAAAGCATTTGAATATCAACTTGCAGAAGGATGTGTTTCGCTGCCCACGGTGCGGATTTTCCGGCGGTATATTTGACCTGTACGCATACTATACAGGCATTGCCCGTGAAGATGTGCGGGATGCGTTGGTTGCACGTCTGAATGTGCAGGGCAACATTCCAAAATCCGAACATATTCAGGATGTTGGGCCAATGGAAAGCCCTCCGACGGATATTCGATCACGCGATGAAACCTACACGGCGCTGTTGTCCAAATTGACACTTGCATCGGATCATCGGGAGAATTTAAGAAACCGAGGTCTGTCCGATAAAGAAATCGACAGGCTTGGTTATCGGACGACACCAGTAGTGGGCGCACAGACCATTGCGCGGCAGCTTCAATCCGATGGCTGCTATCTATCCGGTGTGCCGGGTTTTTACCGCAAAGATGGACAGTGGTCTTTCGTATGTGATAGCCGCGGTATTCTGATTCCCGTACGAGATAGCGAAGGGCACATTCAGGGAATGCAGATCCGACGGGATAATGTATCAAGGCGAAAATTTCGCTGGGTTTCCAGCTCCGGGCGGCCAGATGGCTGCAAAGCAGAAGGTTGGGTGCATATTGCGGGAAAGACCCGCACGACCGTATTGTTGACTGAGGGGCCTATGAAAGCGGATGTTGTCCACTTTCTGAGCGGGCAGACGGTACTTGCGGTTGCGGGAGTGAATACGCTGACACAATTGGAGCTTACCCTGCCGCAGCTGCGTGCTCAAGGCGTTGAACGCATTATGACCGCCTTTGATATGGATTTCATGGAAAACCCTCATGTGCAGAACGGGTATAAAGCTCTGGTATCACTGCTTTCCGAAGCAGGCTTTACCTATGGCACTTATTTGTGGGATCCAAAATACAAAGGACTCGATGATTATATCTGGGAGCATTGCTTTCAGCATCAAACACCTTAGAAAGAAAGGACGGTTCAGCTTCGGCTGTGCCGTCCTTTTCTCATCCATGCATTTTTCTGGGATCAATGGTCTAAAAGAAAATAGTTTCTCTTATGGAAGAAACTACACATTTATATCGAAAAAGATTCTCCTGTGGCGGAAAGCGTCGTTGCATAAATAATGAGTAGCAAAGCGCGCCCACAGAAACGAAAGAAGAGTCAATACATCTGCATGCATTCACATTACCAATACGCATTTTGCTGTAAATACGCATGGCAAACCGTGTAATTAAGCAAATCAAAAACAGGAGGAATCTATTATGTTGATTGCGATCGATCATGGAAACTACGCTATTAAGACACCGCACTTTTCTTTTGTCTCCGGTCTGACTGAGCACACAGTAAGGCCTCCGATGGCAGATGAGGTCCTGGAATATGAGGGGAAGTACTGGGCGCTTACCGGGCAAAGGCTTCCCTATATGCGAGACAAGACCAGAGATGACCGGTACTTTATCCTGTCGCTCTTCGCCATCGCCAAGGAACTCCTGGCCAACGGTACGAATACGGCGTTTGAGCAAGTCGACCTTGCCGTCGGTCTGCCTCCGGAACATTACGGGATGCTTCGTGAGCGGTTCTCGCAGTATTTTCGTCGGCAGGGGGCAATCAATTTCGTTTACAATAACCGCCCGCTCAGCATTGTGATTCGAAATGTCTTTGTATATCCGCAAGCCTACGCGGCGGTTGTTCCTCAATGCGGGCAGCTTCTGAAAACGCTGCGGATGTTCATTGTAGATATCGGTGGTTATACGACAGATGTACTATTGCTTCGGAATGGAAAACCGGATCTGCAATTCTGCCGGAGTCTGGAGAGCGGCGTCATCACGATGAATAACGATATCATCGGAAAAATCAGTGCGCAGCATGATATGCGTATTGAAGACGAACATATTTGTGCGGTACTGCAGGGCGTAGAAACGATTCTCCCAGAAGATGTAAAAAGGGCGATTCGAGATGCGGCTCAGCTGCATGCAAAGGACATTTTGGACAAACTCCGGGAGCTGCAGGTCGATCTGCGCACCAATCCTGCCATTTTTATCGGAGGTGGGAGTATCCTGTTTCGGCCGTTGATTGAGAATACCCCCCTCGTCGCAAAGGCTGCCTTTGTGGAAGATCCAAAAGCAAATGCGATTGGCTATGAAATGCTTGCCCGTGGTCAAATGGCTATGCAGGCTGCTCAATAACGGAGGGTAATGTGAAACGGGATGGGAAATACAGGTTTTCTCTGCAATTTGGCACGGAGACAACGGAGCAGATACAGGCCGGAGAGCTTTTGGAGCGCCTTGGGAATCGAAAAAGTGCAATTGTAGTAGCTGCCTTGAATGAGTACATTGCCGCGCATCCCGAGTTTGCCGGATCTGCGGACAGGAAAGTTCATGTCAAAATTGAAAGTGGGATAAGTCGCGATACGCTTGAGCAGTTGATCCGCACGCTGATAGATGAACGAATCAAAGATGGTCGGCTGTCTGCTGATAACGCTGAGATTCCATCCGTACAACCCCCAAATAATCTGAACGAAGATATTGCAGCGATGATCAGCAATCTGGATTTGTTCACGAGGTGACTTTCAGGCGATTTTAGAACTAAAAATCCGGTTTT
>CALDMA010000380.1 GCA_937915075.1 uncultured Oscillospiraceae bacterium | reverse complement strand
CGGGCGTTATCTTCGGCTCGGACGGACTGGACGGCTGCGAGCACGCGGTGTTCGAGATCCTCTCGAACTCCATCGACGAGGCGCGCGAGGGGCACGGCAAGGTCATCACGCTCACGCATTACGCCGACGGCAGCATCGAGGTGGAGGACAACGGGCGCGGCTGCCCCGTGGACTGGAACCCCAAGGAAAAGCGCTATAACTGGGAGCTCGTGTACTGCGAGCTCTACGCCGGCGGCAAGTACAACAATCTCGACGGCGACAACTACGAATATTCCCTCGGCCTCAACGGCCTCGGCGCCTGCGCCACGCAGTACGCCTCGCGCTACATGGACGTGACCGTCTGGCGCGACGGAAACAAATATTCCCTCCACTTTGAGCGCGGGCAGATCACCGGCAAAAAGGGCGAGGAGCTGAAGATCGAGCCGACCGACCGCGGCAAAAGGACCGGCACGCTCACGCGCTGGCTGCCCGACCTCGACGTGTTCACCGACATCAACATCCCCGCGTCGTATTTCACCGACGTGCTGCGCCGTCAGGCGGTCGTCAACGCGGGCATCACGTTCCGCTTCCGCGATCAGGTGGGCGGCAAATTCGAGACGCAGGAATTCCTCTACGAAAACGGCATCGTCGATTATGTGACCGAGCTGGCGGGCGAGGGCGCGCTGACCACGCCCGTCTTCTGGGAGACGGAGCGCCGCGGCCGCGACCGCGAGGATAAGCCCGAGTATAAGGTCAAGCTCTCGTGCGCCTGCTGCTTTTCCAACCGCGTAAACGTCATCGAGCACTACCACAACTCCTCGTGGCTCGAGCACGGCGGCGCGCCGGAAAAGGCGACTAAGACCGCCTTTGTCTACGCCATCGACAAATATCTCAAGGACAGCGGTAAGTATCAGAAGAGCGAGAGCAAGATCACCTGGCAGGACGTGGAGGACTGCCTTGTGCTCGTCTCCAACAACTTCTCCACGCAGACGAGCTACGAGAACCAGACGAAGAAGTCCATCACGAACAAATTCGTACAGGAGGCGATGACGGACTTTTTGAAGTCCCGCCTGGAGACCTACTTCATCGAGAACCGCGTCGAGGCGCTCAAGATCGCCGAGCAGGTGCTCATCAACAAAAGGAGCCGCGAGAGCGCGGAAAAGCAGCGGCTGAACATCAAGAAAAAGCTCTCCGGCAACATCGACATCTCCAACCGCGTGCAGAAGTTCGTGGACTGCCGCACGCGCGACGTGTCCCGCCGCGAGATCTATATCGTCGAGGGCGACAGCGCTCTCGGCAGCGTCAAGCTCTCGCGCGACGCGGAGTTTCAGGGCATCATGCCGGTGCGCGGCAAAATTCTGAACTGTCTCAAGGCCGATTACGCCCGCATTTTCAAAAGCGAGATCATCACCGATCTTCTGAAGGTGCTCGGCTGCGGCGTGGAGGTGCAGGGCAAGGCGGTCAAGGAGCTCAACGCCTTCGACCTCAATAACCTGCGCTGGAGCAAGGTCGTCATCTGCACCGATGCGGACGTGGACGGCTTCCAGATCCGCACGCTGATCCTGACGATGATCTACCGTCTCTGCCCCACGCTCATCCGCGAGGGCTACGTCTACATCGCGGAAACGCCGCTCTTTGAGATCAACTGCGGCGACAAGACGTGGTTCGCCTACTCCGACAAGGAGAAGAACGACATCGTCAAGCAGCTCGAGGGCAAGCGCTATAAGGTCGACCGCTCCAAGGGCCTCGGCGAGAACGACCCCGAGATGATGTGGCTGACGACCATGAACCCCGAAACGCGCCGTCTCATCAAGGTCATGCCCGAGGACGCGGAGGCGACCGCGCAGGTCTTCGACCTGCTCCTCGGCGACAACCTGCAGGGCCGCAAGGACCATATCGCGGAGAACGGCTATAAGTATCTGGAGCTGGCGGACATTTCGTAGGAGGGCGGAAAACGGGGCAAAGCCCTTGCAAAGGGGCGGCGTTTATGGTACGCTGAAGGAACAGGACACCCAACAGACCCATACAGGGAAGGAGAATGGAAACATGAAAAAGCTGATCGATCTTCTGCTGGCGCTGACGTTGGCGCTGGCGCTGGCCGTCCCCGCAAGTGCGGCGGACGAGGACATTGGCATCATCGGCGGAGCCGACGGTCCGACCTATATTCTCGTCAGCGCCGATCCGAAGGCTGCCACGACGGTTTCAAAGGAAGAGCGCGAGCAGAACATCAAGGCGCTCGGCGGCGTGGTCGGGCAGGTCAATGTGCTGCTGGGCGACCAATGCATCGCCTTCACCGACGCGGCGCCCGAGGTGAAGAACGGACGCACGATGGTGCCGCTGCGCGCCGCGCTGGAGGCGATGGGCGCAAGGGTCGAATTTGACCAGGCCACCAAGACCGCCATTGTAACGGGCGAGAAGGCGAGCTTCACTCACGTCATCGGCAGCGACGTCATCACGCGCGCCGACGGCTCGACGGTGAAGATGGATGCTGCATCCTACGTGACGCCCGCCAACCGCACGATGGTGCCGCTGCGCTTCTTCTCGCAGGTGCTCGGCTATGACGTCTATTGGGATAACGACTATAAGATGGCGTTCCTGCTCGACGAGGAGACCTTTGCGGAGAAGGTGGACAGCCGTCTCACCATCCTCAACGGCTATCTGGCTGGAAATGCGAAGCATTTTGACGCTTCGAAGAATTATAAGGAGGACATGACGCTCTCCGGCACGGTCAGGGTCATCGACTCCATCCAGGGCGACCGCAGCTATCCGTATTCCGGCAAGGTATCCGCGCTGCTGGGCAAGGACGGCATGAGCATGAGCCTGAGCGCCGACCTCAGCCGGCTGGCGGAGTATTTCGAGGAGCTTGCCGGCGAGCCATTGCCGGAGGCCTACCGCGCGGCGATCGCTAAGCCGGAGCTGGAGGCTATCTACGGCGATAAGCTCTATTATAAGTCCCCGCTCTTTGACGCGCTGATGGCGGAGATGGACGGTACGCAGGCCGTCTCCGGCGCATGGTACGCGACGGACGCCGCGATGAGCTTCGGCGATCTTTGGGCATCGGCGTACAGCGGCAATGAGGACTACACCGTCGGCAGTGCTCTTTATGCTTTGATGAAGCAGGGCGACGCGAACCGATTCTATGGGAGCTGGAGCGGTACGGTGCAGCTTGCCGCCGCCGCGGCCGAGCTGCTCGGCGACGAGACCTTCACCAAGTCCGGCAGCAGCTATAAGCGGCACTTCGACAAGGAGGAGCTTGCGAAGCTGCTGACGGAAGCGGTCCCGGGCTTTATCGGGGACAGCGGCATCGACGAGCTGAGCATTGACCTGACGCTGCGCAGCGACGGCAGCATGGAGCTCAAGTACACAGCGGCGACGAGCGTCAATGAGGAAGCGGCGCTTCGCATCGACTACACGCTCGCCGGCAACAGCAGCCGTATGACCGCCAAGGGAACGGTGCAGGTGCGCAATGTCTGCGACGTGAGCTTTGACGCGGCGGTCAGCGTCCGCGCGACGAGCGAGAAGCCCCTTGCCGTCCCGCCCGCGGGTACGACGGTCATTGCGCTTCCCACGGCGGGACAGAAGTAACCAAATCAAAAAGGGAACGCGCTCCACGGGAGCGCGTTCCCTTTTCCTCCTTTAAGGGGCTTATTCGATGCCGAGGACCTTGTAGTCCTTGTCCTCCACCGCCTTTTTGAGCGCGGTGTCGTCTACGGGGGACTGCAGCGTCACGACGGCGGTGCCGGCGGTGTGGCTGACCTCGGCGTCCACGACCTCGGGAATGGCCTCGAGCGCCTTTTTGACGGCCGCCTCGCAATGGGTACACATCATGCCTTCGATCTTCATCGTCTTTTTCATGGGTTCCTTCTCCTTTTCCGTTGTTGTTTTTTCTTCTGCCGGCGCTGTGTTTGCAGCGGACGGCTTCTTTCTGCGCTTGTGGTCGTGCTTCGGGTCGCGGAGCTTGAAGAGATTCAGCCGCAGGGCGTTGGACACCACGCAGAAGCTCGACAGGCTCATCGCCGCCGCGCCGAACATGGGGTTGAGCGTCAGCCCCAGCGGGACGAACACGCCCGCAGCCAGCGGGATGCCGAGCGTGTTGTAAAAGAACGCCCAGAAGAGGTTCTGATGAATGTTGCGCAGCGTCGCGCGGCTCAGGCGGATGGCGGCGGGCACGTCGCTCAGGCGGCTCTTCATCAGCACCACATCCGCCGCGTCGAGCGCGACGTCCGCGCCCGCGCCGATGGCGATGCCGACGTCCGCGCGGGTGAGCGCAGGTGCGTCGTTGATGCCGTCGCCGACCATGGCGACCTTGCCGCGCTCGCGCAGGCGGCGGATCTCCGCTTCCTTGCCGTCGGGCAGCACGCCGGCGATCACGCGGTCCACGCCCGCGGCGGCGCCGATGGCGCGCGCCGTGCGCTCGTTGTCGCCCGTGAGCATGACGACCTCAATGCCCATATTCCGCAGCTCACGCACGGCCTGCGGACTGTCGGGCTTGATGACGTCCGCCACGGCGATGACGCCGAGGAGCCTGCCGTTTTCACTGAACAGCAGCGGCGTTTTGCCGTCCTTCGCGAGCGCTTCGCAGCGCGCACGCATAGCGGGGGAGACCTCAGCCGCGGTGGAAACGTAGGCGAGACTGCCGCCGCAGAGCGTCTGTCCGTTCCGCGTGGCGGTCAGGCCGCTGCCGGAGAGCGCCCGAAAGTCCGTGACCTCGTCCGCGGTCAGGCCGTCGGCCTGTGCCCTGGCGAGGATCGCACGGGCGAGCGGATGCTCGCTCTTCTGCTCGAGCGCGAGCGCCGCGCGGAGCAGCTCCGCTTCGCTTACGCCATCTGCGGGAAGAAGCTCGGTGACCTGCGGCTCGCCCGCGGTGATGGTGCCGGTCTTGTCCAGCGCGACGATGTCCACGCGGCCCGTCTCCTCCAGCGACGCGGCGGTTTTGAAGAGGATGCCGTTCTTCGCGCCCAGTCCGCTGCCGACCATGATGGCGACGGGTGTGGCAAGCCCCAGCGCGCAGGGACAGCTGATGACGAGCACGGAAATGCCGCGCGCGAGGGCGAAGCCGACGCTTTGGCCGAGCAGCAGCCACACAGCGGTCGTCACCGCCGCGATGGCAATGACGGTCGGCACGAATACGCCGGAAACCTTGTCCGCGATCTTTGCGATGGGGGCCTTGGTCGCGGCGGCATCGCTGACCATCTGAATGATCTGCGAGAGCGTGGTGTCCTCGCCGACGCGCGTGGCGCGGCAGCGCAGGAAGCCGGACTGGTTGACCGTCGCGGCGGAGACCGTGTCGCCCGCGGCCTTGTCCACCGGCAGGCTCTCGCCCGTCAGCGCTGCCTCGTTGACGGCGCTCGCGCCGTCGAGCACCACGCCGTCCACAGGGATGCTTTCGCCCGGACGGACCACGAAGATGTCGTCCTTCTGCACCTGCTCGATAGGGACCTCAAGCTCGCGGCCGTCCCGCACGACCGTCGCGGTCTGCGGGGCGAGCTTCATCAGGCCCTTGAGTGCGTCGGTCGTGCGGCCCTTGGAGCGGGCCTCGAGCATCTTGCCAACAGTAATGAGCGTGAGGATCATGGCGGCGGACTCAAAGTAGAAGTCCATCATGTAGGTCATCACGGCCTCCGTGTCGCCGCGCACCTGCGCGCCGGTCATGGCGAAGAGGGCGTAGGTGCTGTAGCCGAAGGCTGCCGTCGCGCCGAGGGCGACGAGCGTATCCATGTTCGGCGCGCGGCGCCACAGGCTCTGGAAGCCGCTGATAAAAAATTTCTGGTTGATGACCATGACGGCGACCGTTAAAAGCAGCTGGGTCAGACCCATCGCCACATGGTTGTCCGTGTAGAACGCGGGCAGCGGCCAGCCCCACATCATGTGTCCCATCGAAAAATACATCAGCACGAGCAGGAAGCCGAGCGACCAGAGCAGCCGCCGCTTCAGCTTCGGCGTTTCGTGATCCTCCAGCGCGGCCTCCGCCTCGGCGGCGCTCGGGGCGGCCCTGCCCGCGCCCTTCAAGGACGCGCCGTAGCCCGCCGCCTGCACGGCGGCGATGATGTCCTGCGGCGCGGCGGCGCCCTCCACGCCCATCGAGTTGGTCAGCAGGCTCACCGAGCAGGACGTGACGCCCGGGACCTTGCCCACCGCCTTTTCGACCCGGGCCGAGCAGGCGGCGCAGCTCATGCCGGTCACATTGTATTGTGTCATTGCGTGTTCCTCGGTTCTGTGAAATTGCGGTTAGGTTGTGCGGTTTTCGCTCATTTCATGAGTTTTTGGAGCGTTGTCACCAGCTCGTCGATGGTCTCGTCCCTGCCGGCGCGGATATCCTCCGCCACGCAGGTGCGGATGTGCGCGGCAAGCAGCTCCTTGTTGAAGGCATTGACCGCCGCGTTGACCGCCGCGGCCTGCACTAAAATGTCGGGGCAGTACGCGCCGGACTCCACCATGCTGCGGATGCCGCGGATCTGCCCCTCGATGCGGTTGAGCCGGTGAATGAGCTTTTTGTACTCCTCCGGCGAACGCTCCTTTTTGCGCTGCGAGCAGTGACAGCATTCCGATCGGTCCATACACCGTGCCTCCCTGATGGCAATATACCCCTTGGGGGTATCTGCACTATATACCCCTATGGGGTATTTGTCAAGAGAAAAAAGAGAAAAGGTCTCAGGACCCTTTCTCTTCCTTCCTGTCAATGATGGTCGCGGTGGCGCGCACGCGGCGCAGATCGAAGTCGCACACGTTCCAGCGCTCGATGAGGTCGCTGATCTGCCCCTCGGCCTCGGCGACCTCCTCCTCGAACGCGCGGGCGGAGATGCGCAGCGCGCCGTGACCGAGGATGATGACCTGCTCCATGTTGTCCGATGTGGCGACGCGGACGCGATGGTTTTTGCCGAGGTCGTAGGTCGCGCGCTCGATGTAGCTGTCGGCGGTCTGCGCCTCCTTGGTGTAGACGATGTAAATGCCGTTTTTCTTTTCCATCGAGCCGGGATTGCCCTTGACCTTGTAGGCGTCGAAGACCAGAATGATCTCGCACCTGCGCCAGCCGCGGTAGTTGGCGAGGATGCCCGCGAGCGCCTCGCGCGCGGCGGCGACGTCCTGCGCGGCGAGCTTTTTGAGCGCGCCCCACGCGAAGATGATGTTGTAGCCGTCTACGAGCAGGTACTCGGGACCGGTCTTCTGATTTTTGATGCTGTAGCGCGTCTCGTCGAGCGCGGTGCGCGCGGGCGCGCGCTTGGGCTCAAACGCGCGGCGCTCGACCTTGCCGTATGTGCGCTCGAAGATGGCGAGCAGCTCCTTGTCCTCGGCGGCGGAGCCAGAGGACGCGCGGCTGCGCGTCGGCATGGGCTCGGCGGCTTCGGCGGGGCGTTCCTGCAGAACGCAGGGAACGTGCGCGCGGGCCTTGACCTCGTTCCACGGAACATAGGCACCCGCACCGTGCTCGCAGAACACCGAGCCGGTGGGATTTTCCGCGTCGCGCTCGGGATCGTAGCCGATGGCGGCGATGACGCTCTCCGCGTCCGCGCAGGGCTCGTAGCCGCGCAGGGTGCAGCTCAGGCGGCCGCGTCCGCGGGTGTAGGCCGCGACCTCGCGCGCGTAGCTGCGCAGTCCCTTGACCGGCGCGAAGCCGGTGAGCACCGTTTCCCCGCCGACCGTTTCCGGCGCGTCCGCCGAGCCGCCCATCGCGGCAAGGTCGGTCATCGCGCGGCCCACGCATTCCGGCGGCAGCTCGAGACGGAAATCGTAAAACGGCTCGAGCAGCACGCTCTCGGCCTGCATCAGACCCTGCCGCACGGCGCGGTAGGTCGCCTGCCGGAAATCGCCGCCCTCGGTGTGCTTGAGGTGCGCCCGCCCGGCAGCGAGCGTGATTTTCACGTCGGTCAGCGCGCTGCCCGTCAGCACGCCCGGATGCGCGCGCTCGGCAAGATGGGTGAGAATGAGACGCTGCCAGTTGAGGTCCAGCTCGTCCGTCGGGCAGGCGGAGGCGAGCCGAACGCCGCTCCCGCGCGGGGCGGGCTCGAGCAGCAGATGCACCTCGGCGTAATGGCGCAGCGGCTCAAAGTGCCCCACGCCCTCGACGGTGTCGGCAATGGTCTCCTTGTAAACGATGCCGCCCTCGCCGAACGTGACGGAGAGGCCGAAGCGGTCGGATATGAGACGCTGCAGAATTTTCAGCTGCACCTCGCCCATCAGCTCGGCGTGCAGCTCGCCGGACGCTTCCTCCCACACAATGCGGAGCATCGGGTCCTCGTCCTCCAGCTCGCGCAGCTTCGGAAGAACGGTGTGCGCGTCCGTGCCGTCGGGCAGGAGGATGCGGTAGGTCAAAACGCTTTGCAGCACCGGCTTTTCGCCGTCCGCCTCCGTCCCGAGCCCCTGCCCGGGATAGGTGTCCGCAAGGCCTGTGACCGCCACGACCTCGCCCGCGCCCGCGGCGTCAAGCGGACGGAACTTAGCGCCGGAGTATAGCCGCAGCTGGTCGGCCTTGCCGCAGGGGAGCTGCGCTTTTGCCCGCAGCGTACCGCCGGTGACCTTCAGGTGCGTGAGCCGTGTGCCCTGCGCGTCGCGGGAGATCTTAAAAACGCGCGCGCCGAAGTCCGCGCCGCGCGCCGGCTCGCGCGTGAAGCGCGCGAGCAGCTGCAAAAACTCCGCCACACCCTCGTTTTTGAGTGCGGAGCCGAAGCAGCAGGGAAAAATTTTCCGCGCGGAGATCAGGCCGGCGAGCGTGTCGTCCGAAAGTGCGCCGCGCTCCAGTAGCTCCTCAAGGGCCGCTTCGTCGGTCAGCGCGGCATGTTCGTCGCGCACGTCCGGCTCCGCGCCGAGATCGACGCACGCGCCGAAGCTCTTTTGCAGGCCTTCCAGCAGCGCCGCGCGGTCCGCGCCCGCAAGGTCCATCTTGTTGATGAAGAGGAACGTCGGCACGCCGTAGCGCTCCAGCAGCCGCCAAAGCGTGCGGGTGTGGCCCTGCACGCCGTCCGTGCCGCTGATGACAAGGATCGCGTAGTCGAGCACCTGCAGGGTGCGCTCCGCTTCGGCGGAGAAGTCGACGTGGCCCGGCGTATCGAGCAGCGTGATGTGCGTGCCGCCGCAGTCGAGCACCGCCTGCTTGGAAAAGATGGTGATGCCGCGCTCGCGCTCGAGCGCTTCGGTGTCCAGAAAGGCGTCGCCGTGATCGACGCGGCCGAGCGTGCGCAGCGCGCCCGCGGCATACAAAAGGCCCTCGGAGAGGGTCGTTTTGCCCGCGTCGACATGGGCGAGTATTCCGATGGTGAGTTTTTTCATGGCCTGTCCTCTGAAAAAGCGCCGCGGCGCGGCGCATCCGTTTTCTCTACGATACCATGCTTTTGCGCCTGCGTCAAATGGAAAAGGGCTGCCGGCGGCAGCCCTTTCGCTTACAGCTTTTATGATCTTCCGTAGATGCGCGTCATTTCACGGATCTGCCCGGCGAGCTTTTTGCTTGCCTCACCCGGGAGCATACGCCACTCCCAGTTGCCGCGGCTCGTGCCGGGGATGTTCATGCGGTGGCCCGCGCCGAGGTCGAGCCAGTCCTGCATCTGCGCGACAAAGAGCTTTGCCACCGAGCTCATGCCGCCGCGGATGATGCCGCGGTTGAAGCCCTCGCGGTCGTTGAGCCCGAGGTACTGCACGGCGAAGGCGATATCCGCCTTGTCCGCTTCCTTGCGCCAGAGGGCGAGGGGAGCGTTGTCGTGCGTGCCGGTGTAGCAGATGCAGTTCTCCCCGTAGCTGTGCGGCAGGTAGCTGCTCGTGTCGCGCGAGTCGAAGGCAAATTCGAGCACCTTCATGCCGGGCAGACGCGAATCGGCAAGCAGCTGCGTGACCTCCGGGGTCGGGTAGCCGAGGTCCTCGGCGATGAACTCGATGTCGTGGAACCAGCCGGTCAGCACGCCGACGAGCGCCATGCCGGGGCCCTTGACCCAGCGGCCGTTTTTCGCGGTCGTCTCGCCGTAGGGTACGGCCCAGTAGCTCTCGAAGCCGCGGAAGTGGTCGATGCGGATGACGTCGTAGAGCTTCGCCGCCCCGCCGATGCGGCGGATCCACCATTCAAAGCCGTCCTTCTGCATAGCCTCGTAGTCGTAGAGTGGGTTGCCCCAGAGCTGACCGTCGGCGCTGAAGTAGTCCGGCGGCACGCCGGAGACCTCGACGGGCACGTTTCGCTCGTCAAGCTGAAATTTCTCCGGCTCGCTCCAAACGTCGGAGGAGTCCATCGCCACATAGATGGGGATGTCGCCGATGATGCGGATGCCGAGACCGTTGATGTAGCTCTTGAGCGCGCTCCACTGCTTGAAGAAAAGAAACTGGATGTAGGTGAACAGCTCCACGTCCTCATGAAGCTCCGTGCGGTACCGCTCGAGCGCGTCGGCCCGGTGCAGCCGCGCGCCTTCATCGGGCCATTCGGTCCAGGCCTTCATGCCGAAATGCCGCTTGAGCGCCATGAAGAGCGCGTAATCCGGCAGCCAGCGGCAGTTTTCCGTCTCAAAGGCGGCGACCGCCTCGCGGTCGCGCTCCCAACCGCGCGCCTTGGCCCTTTCGAGCAGCGCAAAGCGGCTCTCGTAGATCTTGCCGTAGTCGACATAGCGCGGCTCCGTGCCCCACGCGCAGGAGGCGACCTCCTTGCGTGTGAGCAGCTTATCCTTGATGAGCAGATCGAGGTCAATGAAGTACGGGTTGCCCGCAAAGGTCGAAAAGCTCTGGTAGGGCGAGTCGCCGTAGCTCGTGGGGCCGAGCGGCAGGAGCTGCCAGTAGCCCTGCCCCGCCGCGTGGAGAAAATCGGCAAAGTCATAGGCCGCCTTGCCGAACGTGCCGATGCCGTAGGGCGAGGGGAGCGAGGAGATCGGCATGAGAATGCCGGAGGAACGATTCATGTGAGATCAGCCTTTCACGGCGCCGGCCGCGACGCCCTTGATGATGTATTTCTGGCAGCAGAGGTAGAAGATGATGACGGGGACAATGCTCAGGAAAATGAGCGCCATCGTCGCGCCGAGATCGACCGTGCCGTAGCTGCCCTTGAGGTACTGGATATGGATGGGGATGGTCTTGTACTTGGTGCTGTCGAGCACGAGATAGGGGAGCAGGTAGTCGTTCCACACCCACATGATCTCGAGGATGCCGACGGAGATCATCGTCGGGCGCAGCATCGGCAGCACGACGGAAAAGTACGTGCGCAGCGGGCCGCAGCCGTCGATGGCGGCCGCCTCTTCAATTTCCAGCGGGATGGATTTGACAAAGCCGACGAACATGAAGATCGCAAGCCCCGCGCCAAAGCCCAGGTAGATGATGGGGATCGTCCAGGGCGTGTTGAGCTTGAGCGTATCCGCCGTTTTCGA
>CALDMA010000379.1 GCA_937915075.1 uncultured Oscillospiraceae bacterium | reverse complement strand
GCTTTCTATTGCAGAGTGGACGGACAGGGCTTCGGCTTTGTCCTCCCCGATGAAGCTGACAAGCTCCGCGAGTTTTTCGCCGAGCATCAGGATAAGCCTGCGCTTGAAAATTCATCAAGCGCAAGCTAAAAATTTTTGTCGTGTGCTTGACATACGGGTGGCGCAGGTCATGGAAGCGTATCCTTGGAAGTCCTGCGCGTTTCAGCACCCGCTGAAGCATGTGCAGAACGCTGTCCGGGGACATGGGGCCTCCGGTGGGTGATGGGAATACCCACTCGCTGCTGCCGGCCTTACACTTCTGCGCTTTCAGTACGTCTATCGCGTCTGCCGACAATGGCAGTGTGCGGTAGGCGTTTTTCGTTTTCAGCGGTGCTTCCACCACTTTGCCGTTTTGCCGTGAGATTGCCCTTTGGATTTTCAGTATGCTCCTTTGGAAGTCCACGTCTGTCCACTTCAGCCCAAGCAGTTCGCCTCGGCGCAATCCTGTTGCGAGGTCGAGGTAGTAGAGCTCATACACGCCGCTGTTTCGGGCTTCTTGGAAGAAGGCGATGAGTTGGTCGGCAGTCAGTGTTTTCATTTCCTTGTGCTCTACCTTTGGCAGCGCACAGCCCTGTGTCGGGCTACGGGTTACCAGCTTCTGCTCGATGGCGAGGTTGTACGCTGAGCAGATCATCTGGTGGATGTTCCGCACGGTTTTCGGTGCTAACCCTTTCGGTTTCTTTTTCGCTTCGATGCGGTCAACCCGCCCACCATCCAGCAGGTGCTTGTAGAATCGCTGCAAGTCCAGAGAGGTCAGTTCTGCCAGTGGGATGCTGCCGATCTGCGGCTTAATGTGGTTCTTGAGGAAGCCCTGGCTGGTTTTGAAGGTGGACGGTCTGAGTTTTACTCTGGCGTAGTTCTCCATCCAGACTTCCAGCCATGTTCCCACCGTGTAGGTCTTGGCTCGCCCGTAGTCGATGCCGACGTTTTCCTCGATAGCTTTTTTCAGTTTTTCCTTGACTTCGGCCTGCGTCTTGCCGAGGACATTCTTGATAATTGCTTTCCCGGTTTCGGGATCGTGTCCAACGGTATATCTGCCCTCCCAGCGCCCATCTTTTCTCTTGCGAATGTTACCCTCGCCGTTCGCTCGTCGCTTTGGCATGGTACCAACTCCTTTCGCCAACGAACAATACCGTAACCAAGAGAGAAAAGCTATCCAAAAGTGGAATTGTTATCAGAAAGTTATCATTTGTGCTCAGAGCTGCGCTTCCTTATCTTTGTTTGGTACAAAATAAGCATAGCAACCGAAGCGTATAGGAAGCCTCGGAGGCTATGCTTATTTTTGTTATAATGGGAGGGCAATGGATGGACGGTCTCTTTGATGAGCCAAGCGCTCGAGCTGTAAACAGTCCTCCGCCCTCTTGTTATAAAGATTCGATTGAGCAGGTTGCTCCGGCTATGCCGTGTGCGTGTCACGAACCAAATTGAATCGTAATAAGCCGGTGCGGAAGCATTGCAATATTTTATCAGGAAAGAAGGAATGCCCATGCTCAGTATCGGGATCGATGTGTCCAAAGGAAAAAGTACAGTGTGCGGAATGAAGCCAGGGGGAGAGATCGTGTACACTCCGTTTGAAGTTCAGCACACGAGGGAAGGGATGTCGGAGCTTGTATCACTGCTGCGCAGCAGCGGCGAAGAGGTTCGTGTCGTTTTGGAAAGCACCGGCAGCTACCATTGCCCGGTGGTGGCTGCTTTGTTGGAGAACGGAATATTCGTCTCCGTCGTCAATTCGCTGCGGATGAAGCGGTTTTGCTCACAAAGTATCCGCAAGGTGAAGACCGATCGGATCGACGCCATGCAGATCGCTTTGTACGGTCTGACCTATTGGCAGGAGCTTCAACCGGCCAGGCTGCCGGAGGATACATATCGGGAGCTTCAGCTTCTGGCGCGGCAATATTACCAGATGACCTCCATGCTGATCAAGGCAAAGGTCGATTTTATTGCCCTCTGTGATCAGGTTTTGCCCGGTATGCAGGAGCTCATGAACGACCATGCAGGGCGGCACAAGCTTTCAGACTTTGTCCTGCGCTATCATCACATCACCCACATCCTCGAAATGGGAGAAACGCGCTTTCAGAAGGATTATTGCAAATGGGCAGAAAAGAAGGGATACCGCAATTGCGAACGTATGGCAGCACACATCTTTGCCACAGCTCAAAACGGTATCCCTGTGCTTCCCAATGCACCATCCACGCAGATCGTCATTACGGAAGCGATACGAGTCCTCCACACAGTGGAAGCGTCCCGTGACACTATTTTAGCACAGATGCAGTCTCTCGCCAAGACTCTGCCGGAATATTCTCTCGTGCGCGAAATGCCATGCATCGGGGACACATTGGCTCCACGCCTGATCGCGGAGATCGGAGATGTCCGCCGCTTTCACAGCAAGCGGGCGCTCATCGCATACGCCGGTATTGATGCGCCGCCGTACCAGTCCGGCAAATTCTGCGCGCATAACCGGCATATCTCCAAGCGGAGAAATCGCTATCTGCGTAAGACCGGGTACGAAGTCATGCAGAGCTATGTGATGCATAAACCGGCAAACGATCCGATCTTTACATTCATTGAGAAAAAACGCAGCGAAGGAAAATGTGGTAAACTTGCCATGGTGGCAGGCTTGAATAAGTTCCTCCGAATCTATTATGGCAAGGTCACGGAACTCTACCGCAGCTTGGCAGCAGTAGAATAAGCTGAGATCTTCAATACTTTATTTGAGGCGGCCAAGCGATCCACTTTGCCGTCTCTGCTTTGCTATACTCTTTTTCTGCCGATAACTTTTCTTTGAATTTGGGCTTGACTTTTTAGCAGGTTTACAGCGGTGCGTTTTTGGAACGAAAAGCGTGGCTGCGATGACTTCAATTTGCCACTTCATTTTTTGCGAAAGCTGTGGTATACTGTATCATAAAAAAGACCTGCTAAGAAAAGTCAAGTAGAAATTTCAAGGTAATGCGGTGTGCAAAAA
>CALDMA010000378.1 GCA_937915075.1 uncultured Oscillospiraceae bacterium | reverse complement strand
CCGACCGCAAGGCGGACGGGAAGAAATGAACGAAGAAATGCGCGAGCGTCACCGCTCGCGCATTTGCTCAAAGAGAGCAAGATTTTTCCGCAGCCGCTCCTCCTGCGGCGAGCGCTCGACGGCCTTGCGGCAGCTTTCCGCCGCCCGCTCCGCGTCGCCGAGATGGGCATACGCCAGCGAGAGCAGGTCGTAGGGCAGGCTCCCCCAGGCGTCCGCCTCGCAGATGTAGGTGCGCGGGCGCTCGGTGATGGCGAGCGCGGCGCGCAGAACGTCGACCAGCCCGTACCAGCGCTCCTGCGCGTAGAGGAGCTGCGCGTAGTCCATGTACGGTTCGCGCAGGTGCGGAGCCTCAGCAATAGCGCGGTGCAGCCAGCGCTCCGCCGAATCGTCCTGCCCGAGCGCGCGCAGGCAGCGGGCGATGTAGCGCATCGACGCGCAGCGCTCGTCGGCCCAGACGGCGGAGGGCAGCGTCAGGTGCCGCGCAAGTGTTTCGATGGCTTTCCGCCACTCGCCGCGGAACATATACTCCCGCCCGAGGTAGTGGCAGTTTCGGTCGTTCTGCGGGTCCTCCCGCACAGCCAGCTCCAGCAGCGGCAGGTATTGCCCGCGCGACTTCGTTTCGTCGGGGTGATGGTCGAGCTGCACGCCGGCCGCGTCCACGAAGCGCTCCGCGCCTTCGCCGGTGTAGAAAAGCGTCTCATGCACCGGGCTTGCCCAGCGGTAGCAGCCGTTTTTATGAATTTTATCGGCCCAGAACACCATGCCCTCGCTGCCGTCGGGGCGGAAGCTCCAGGTGTAGCGGTAGCGGGCGCGGGTGGTGTCCGGCTGCCAGGCACGCTCCAGCGCGGCGCGCCAGCCGGGGTGGAACTGCTCGTCGAGGTCGATGGCGCAGCAGATGTCCGCGTCGGCGGGAATGAGCTTGAGCGATTCGTTCCGTGCCGTGTCGAAGCGCCACGGTGAGATGACCGTCTCGCCCACGATGGCTCCGCGTGCGCGGAGCTTTGCCGCTGTGTCGTCGCTTGAGCCGGTGTCGAGCACGCAGACGTAGTCGGCCTCAGACATGGAATCCATAAAGCGGTCCACGAATTGCGACTCGTTTTTGCAGATGGCGTAAACGCATACCTTCAAGAAAAGAACCTCCTTGCTATGTAGGCGGCGCGGGAATTCCCGCGCCGCATTGCCTTTCTTCTCTCAGGTGGCAAGCAGACCCGCCGCGCGCAGACTGGCGAGCAGCGCGTTGAGCTGCGTCGCCGCGTCGGTCGCGTCGGTGGAGTCCGCAACGGCCGCCGCCACGCGCGTGTCCGCGGGACCGGTGGGCCCGGTAGGCCCGGTAGCACCCGTGGCTCCCGTCAGGCCGATCGGACCCTGCGGGCCGGTAGGTCCTACCGCACCTGTGGCACCCGTGGCTCCCGTGGCGCCGGTCGCGCCGGCGGGACCCTGCGCCCCTTGTGCGCCCTGCGGTCCCTGCGGACCGGCAGGACCCGTGGGCCCCTGTGCTCCCTGCGCGCCCGCCGTACCGGCGGGTCCCTGCGGGCCTTGCAGACCCTGTACGCCCTGCGGCCCCGTGGGACCGATGGGACCGGGAACGCCCTGAATGCCCTGTACGCCCTGCGGACCGGTCGGCCCGATCACGCCGTAGGGCGGATACGGAGGCGGCGGGGGAGGCGGGAACGGACGCGGGCAGCACTGCTGATCACAGCCGCAGCTGCTGCCGCAATTACCCTGATAACGATTGATAGCGATCACCCTCCTTGCTTTTTCGGCGGTATGCCGCCGAAGCGCAGACGATACGCCTGCGTTTCAGTCTATGCGCGAGAACGCAAAAGGGTCCCGCCGTATAAACGGCGGGACCCTAAAAAGCGATATTTGCTTGTGCGCGAGGCTTACAGCGCGGCGCGGAGCGCCTCCACGCGGTCGCACTTCTCCCACGCGACGCCCAGCTCCTCGCGGCCCATGTGACCGTAGGCGGCGAGCTGACGGTAGATCGGGCGGCGCAGGTCGAGGTCGCGGATGATGGCGGTCGGGCGCAGGTCAAAGACCTTCTCGACGGCCTCTTCCAGCTTCGTATCGGCAACCGTGCCGGTGCCGAAGGTCTCGACCAGCACGCTCACAGGGCGCGCCACGCCGATGGCGTAGGCGAGCTGCACCTGGCACTTCGACGCAAGACCGGCGGCGACGATGTTCTTGGCGATCCAGCGCGCAGCGTAGGCCGCGGAGCGGTCCACCTTCGTCGGGTCCTTGCCAGAGAAGCAGCCGCCGCCGTGCGGGGCGCTGCCGCCGTAGGTATCAACGATGATCTTACGGCCCGTCAGGCCGCTGTCGCCCTGCGGGCCGCCGATGACGAAGCGGCCGGTCGGGTTGACATAAATTTTCGTCTCACTGTCGAGCAGGCCCGCGGGGATGGTGGGCTTGATGACCAGCTCGATCATATCGCGGCGGATGGTCTCGAGCGCCGCCTCGGGCGCGTGCTGCGTGGAGACGACCACGGTGTCGATGCGCTTGGGCTTGCCGGCCTCGTCGTACTCGACCGTGACCTGCGTCTTGCCGTCGGGACGCAGATAGTCCACAAGACCCTGCTTGCGCACCTCGGTCAGGCGCTTTGCCATCTTGTGCGAGAGCGAGATGGCCAGCGGCATCAGCTCGGGGGTCTCGTTGCAGGCGTAGCCGAACATCATGCCCTGGTCGCCCGCGCCGTTGTCGAGGTCGCTCGCGCCGCTTTCCTTGTTCTCATAGGAGTTGTCCACGCCCATGGCGATGTCGCCGCTCTGCTCGTCGATGTTGGTGATGATGCCGCAGGTGTCGCAGTCGAAGCCGTACTTCGCGCGGTCGTAGCCGATCGAGCGGATGACCTCGCGCGCGATTTTGGGGATATCGACGTAGCAGCTCGTCGTGATCTCGCCCATGATGTGGACAAGGCCGGTGGAGACGGTCGTCTCGCAGGCGACGCGGCCGTTGGGGTCCTTTTCCAGAATGGCGTCGAGCACCGCGTCGGAGATCTGGT
>CALDMA010000377.1 GCA_937915075.1 uncultured Oscillospiraceae bacterium | reverse complement strand
GATACCGCGCCGCGGGCGCATTGCAAGGGAAAATCTGCGGATAGCGCGCCCGCGCCGCGCATAGGCTGGTGCGAGGTGATCTTTTATGGATATTCATGTGGTGCGCGCGGGCGAGTCTGTTTCGTCGGTCGCCGCGCGGTACGGTGTGCCGGCGGGCATCCTCGCCAGCGTCAACGGCGTCGCGCCGGACGCTCCGCTCGCCGTCGGGCAGACGCTCGTCATCCGTCACCCGCGCGAGCTGCACACGGTCGCGAGCGGCGAGAGCGTCTATTCCATCGCCCTGCGCTACGGTCTGAGCGTGCGGACGCTCTACCAGAATAATCCCGCTCTCGGCGGGCGCAGCGCCCTCTACCCCGGGCAGACACTCGTCATCGCCTACGACGACGCGCCCCTGCGCACGCTTGCCGTCAACGCTTACAGCTATCCCTTTATCCGCGGTGCGCTGCTCGACGCCGCGCTGCCCTATCTCACCTACCTCACGCCCTTCACCTACGGCATCCAAGCCGACGGCACACTGCTGCCGCTCGCGGACGAATGGCTGCTCGCCGCCGCGGGACAGTACCGCACGGCCGCGCTCATGCACCTCTCCACGCTCACGGAGGAGGGCCGCTTCGACAACGCCCGCTCTACACTCATCTTGGAGGACGCGGACGCACAGGACGCTCTGGTGCGGAGCATTCTCGAGACCGTGCAGGCCCGGCATTACTTCGGGCTGGACGTGGATTTTGAATATGTGCTGCCCGAGCAGCGCGAGGCCTACGCCGCCTTCATCACGCGGCTGCGCGAAGCGCTCAACCCGCTCGGCTGTCCGGTCATCGTCGCGCTCGCACCGAAAACGAGCGCCGCGCAGCAGGGACTGCTCTACGAGGCGCACGACTACGCGCTCCTCGGCGCGGCGGCCAACGCGGTGTTTCTGATGACCTATGAATGGGGCTACACCTACGGGCCCCCGATGGCGGTCGCGCCGCTGCCGCAGGTGCGCGCCGTGCTGGACTATGCCGTGACCGCCGTCGCGCCGGAGAGGATCCTCATGGGCATCCCGCTCTACGGCTACGACTGGCCGCTGCCCTTCGTGTCCGGCGAGACGCGGGCCGAATCCCTCTCGCCGGTGCAGGCGGTCGAGCGCGCTCTGCGCCACGACATTGCCATTCAATACGACGCGGCCGCGCAGGCCCCCTATTACCACTACACCGACCGTGGCGGGCGCGAGCACGCCGTCTGGTTCGAGGACGCGCGCAGCATCGAGGCCAAGCTCCGCCTTGCGGACGAATACGGCCTGCAGGGCGTCGGATACTGGAACCTCACGCGCCCCTTTCCCCAGAACTGGGCCGTGCTCGCCTCGCTCTTCGATATTGAGACGCTTCTCTAAGCGCGCGTCCCGATGGCGTTTGCCACCACGTTTACCACGTCTTGCACCGTCTCGTCGAAAAGGTGCGTGTAGACCTCGCTCGTGATGCTCGTTGAGCTGTGGCCGAGCGCCTTGGAGATGGTAAACATCGGCACGCTGCGGCTGTTGGCGACGCTCGCAAAGCTGTGGCGCAGACCGTGGAGCGAGATGGACGGCAGGGCGTTCTCCTCAACGAAGGCCGCGACGCGGCGTCCGAGGCCGTTCGGGTCCCACGGCTTTCCCTGCTCTGTAACGGCCACGTAGCCCTCGGGATTGAAACCCCCGTCCCGCTTGCGTTCCCAGTCGCCGTGCAGCCGCGCGAGCAGCTCCTCCAGGTCGCTCACCCCATCGTAGCACAGCCGCCGCACGGAGGAATAGGACTTGGGCTTTTTCTCGATGAACGTTCCGCCCACAGAGGTCCGCACCTCACGGATGGTAACGATCTTCGCATCCAGGTCCACACAGCGCCACTTGAGTCCGCAGATCTCGCTGCGCCGCAGCCCCAGATAGCCCGCCAGCTTGACGGCAGGCTCGATCTCCGTGCCCGCGCAGCGGCAAAACAGCTCGCGCAGCTGCGCGGGATCATAGTAGCGGTGACTCGGCAGCACCTTGGCCGGCGGCGTGACATAGCGCGTCACGTTTTCCCGCAGCAGCCCCTGCCGGACAGCGGCCTCCAGCGCCGTGTGCAGCAGCACATGGTGCTTTCGCACGGTGTTGTGGGAGAGTCCCTTTTCCAGCAGCTCCGCGTAGTACCGCTGCAGCTGTGCCGGCTGCAGCTCCGGCAGCTTCACCTCGCCCAGCGCGGGTACGAGGTGGAGGCGGATAATGTTCTCGTAGCCGTGGACGGTGGTCTTTTCGCGGTTCGGGCAGATAAAATCCCGCAGCCAGACCTCCAGCCAATCGGCGAGAATGACCTCGCCGCCGTGTCGCGTGCGCTTGAGCGCGCGCAAGCGCAGAAATTCCGTCAGGGTGCTCTCGGCGTCGTCGAGGCAGCGGAAGGTACGCACACAGCGGTCGCGCGAGCCGTCGGGCCGCATCCCGTAGTGCATCGTGACGTAGTAAAGGTCCTTTTGGTCGTCGTAGGCAAGATTTCGTTTGATGGCTTTTCGCATATTCGTTCGCCCTCCTTTTGGAATGGAGGCAGTATATCACCGATAGAGCGCAATGAAAAACGGCGGCGCAGAAAGCGCCGCCGTTTTTGGACGATTCTTCGGTTTTGCTCAGCTTCTCTTCGCCGCCTCGATGACGTGGCTCGCGAGAATGGCCGTCGTCACCGCGCCGACGCCGCCGGGCACGGGCGTGATGGCCTCGACGATCGGCTCCACCTCGGCGAAGCGGGTATCGCCGCAGAGATTGCCGTCCGCGCCGACGTGGATGCCCACGTCCAGCACGATCTGGCCCGCGCGGACGCTCTCGGCGCCGACCATGCCGGCCTTACCGGCGGCGACGACGAGGATGTCCGCCTCGCGGCAGATGGCGGGCAGGTTTTCGCTGCGGCTGTGGCAGATGGTCACGGTCGCGTGCTCGGCGAGCAGCAGCAGGGAGACCGGCTTGCCGATGACGAGGCTGCGGCCGATCACGACCACGCGCTTGCCCTTGATGGGCACGTTATAATGCTTGAGCAGCGCCACGCAGGCCGCGGCGGTGCAGGGCGGATAGCCGCCGTCGGTGCCGGCGTAGACCGCGGCGAGCGAGCCATCGGTGATGCCGTCCATATCCTTTCTCGGATCGAGGGCGCGGCGGGCGGCCTCATCATCGAGGTGCTTGGGCAGCGGGCGGAACATCAGAACGCCGTGAACGCGCTCGTCCTCGTTGAGCGAACGGATGTTGTCCATCAGCTCCTGCTGGCCCGCGTCCTCGGGCAGCACGACCTGACGGACCGTGATGCCGACCTTCTCGCAGCGCTTGAGCGCGCCGCGCTCATAGGACAGATCGTCCTCGCGCGCGCCCACGCGCAGAATGGCAAGGCAGGGCTCCGTGCCGTTTTTCTTCAGCTCCTCCGCCTGCTCGCGCAGCTGCTCGGTCAACGCCTTGGCGGCGTCGGCCCCCTTGAGTAACATCGCCATGATGGTTCCCTCCTCATGCCGGCGCGGTGCGCCGTGATCTCAACATTAGGATAACAAACAAAATTTTCGCTGTCAATTTCTTTTGCAAACCGTTCGCGCCGGAAGGATTTCCTTTCTTCGCCGCCTTGCTATTTCCGCCGCTTTCTGCTACCATAAGGGTACGAAATTTTATCTGACCGGAGGGATATCCCATGTCCGTCATCGAAGAAAAGAAGGCTTTGCGCACCTACATCCGCCAGACCGAGCGCACGCTCGATCCCGCCTACAAGGCCGAGAGCTCGGAGGCTATCTGCCGCTGCGTCCTTGCGCTGGAGGAATACCGGGCCGCAGGGACCGTGTTCGCCTTTGCCGGCACCGTCCATGAGATCGACACCTCGCTGCTGCTGAAGGAGACCCTTGCCGCGGGCAAGACGCTCGTCCTGCCCCGCTGCGCCGAGGGCCACGCGCTCGACCTGTGCGTGGTCACGTCGATGGACGAGCTCGTGCCGGGGATGTACGGCATTTTAGAGCCGAAGGCGGACTGCGCGCTCGTCACGCCCGCCGACATCGACTTTGCCGTGGTGCCCTGCCTGTCGTTCGACCGCAGGGGCCGCCGGCTCGGACAGGGCGGCGGCTACTACGACCGGCTGCTGCCGCAGCTCACCTGCCCGACCTGCCTCATCTGCCGCGAGCGGCTGATGAGCGAGGCCGTTCCCATCGAGGAGCATGACCGCCGCTGCACGCTCTACGTCACGGAGCGCGGCGTGATGACACCGGAGGTGTAAGACCATGCTGGACTGGCTCATTCACGGCGCGCAGGTGCTCGACGGCACCGGCGCGGACGCCTTTCCCGCCGACGTCGGCATCAAGGACGGAGCCATTGCCGCGGTCGGCCGTTTGACCGACGCCGACGCCGCGCACGTTCTTGACGCGCACGGCCGCACGCTGACGCCCGGCTTTCTGGATATCCACCGCCACACCGACGCGGCGCTGTTCCGCCCCGAATATGGAAAAGCGGAGCTGGCGCAGGGTCTGACCACGCTCGTCGGCGGCAACTGCGGGATGTCGCTCGCGCCGCTCGCGGGGGCGCACGCTCCCGCCGTGCGCTCGTACCTCGCGCCCATCACCGGCGCGTTCGGGGACGAGCTGTGCTTTGCGTCCCTCGCGGATTATTTTGCCGCAGCGGAGCAGACGCCGCAGCCGGTGAACAACGCCATGCTCGCGGGCATGGGGACGCTCCGCGCCCTCGTCGCGGGCTTTGACGACGCGCCGCTGACGGGCGGACAGTACAGGGAGCTGCACCGCCTTGTGGAGCGCTCGCTCGCGGACGGCGCGGTGGGCGTATCCCTCGGCCTCGGCTACGCGCCCGAGTGCTTCTACACGACCGAGGGGCTGATCCGCGCGCTCGAGCCGCTGCGCGGCGGGAAGCTGCCCGTCACCGTTCACATGCGGCAGGAGGGCGACGGCGTGGTGGCCGCGCTGCGCGAGATGCTGACCGTCGCACGGGAGCTGCGCTGCCCCGTGGAGATCTCGCACCTCAAGGGCATCGGGCGGAGGAATTGGGGCCGCGCCGTGCCGGAGATGCTGCGGCTCCTCGAAAACGTCCGCGCGGAGGGGCTGGACGTCGCCTGCGATGTGTATCCCTACTCCGCCGGCTCGACGCAGCTCATTCACGTTCTGCCGCCGGAATTTCAAAAGGGCGGGCTGGACGCGCTGACCGCCGCGCTGCGCGATCCGGACTCCCGCGCCGCCATGCGCCGGCGCATGGAGACGGGCAGCGACTTTGAAAACATCACGCACCTCGTCGGCTTTGAGAACGTCGTTCCGATCTCGCTGCACACGGAGGAATACCGCGCGTTTGAGGGCAAATCTCTCGCGGAGATCGCGGACACGCTCGGCAAGGGCCCCTATGACGCGCTCTTCGACCTGCTCGCCGCCGAGCGCTGCGAGGCGGGCATGATCGACTTCATCGCCGCAGAGGAGGACATCGAGGCCATCCTGCGCGCGCCGTTCTCCGTGCCCATTTCCGACGCGACCTATCCGGTCGAGGGGCTGTGCCACCCGCGTGTATACGGCAGCGCGGCACGCTTTCTCGCACATTACGTCCGCGAGCGCGGCATCCT
Organism: uncultured Oscillospiraceae bacterium; assembly: GCA_937915075.1. GTDB lineage: Bacteria > Bacillota > Clostridia > Oscillospirales > Oscillospiraceae > Hominicoprocola. The sequence goes on along the minus strand of CALDMA010000377.1, from coordinate 3,546 downwards.
CACGCTGCCGCAGGCCGTGCACAAGCTCACAATGCAGTCCGCCGACCGGCTGGGTCTTTCCCGCAAGGGTCGCATCGCCGTCGGCGCGGACGCCGACCTGTGTCTGTTCTCGCCGGAAAGCATCCGGGAGAACGGCACCTATACTGCCCCGCGGCAGCTCGCCGCAGGCATGGACGCCGTGTTCGTCGCGGGCGTACCGGAGATCATGGACGGGCGCTTCACCGGCGAGACACAGGGGCGCGTGCTGCGGGCACACTAACGAACGCTTCATTTTTTTGGAGGAAGCTATGGCAAAACGCATTTTGACGGCCGTTCTGACCGCGGCGCTCGCGCTGTCTCTCGCCGCCTGCGGCGGGGGCGAGCAGCAGGAAGCGGGCATAACGCGCACAGTCTATACGATGGACACGGTGATGAACCTGACCGCCTACGGCGAAAATGCCGCTGCCGCGCTCGACGCGGCGGAGGAAACGCTGTGCGCGCTCGACGCGAAGCTCGACCGCCACGACGAGGCGAGCACGGTAAGCGCGCTCAACCGCGACGGCACGGTCGAGGACGCGGAGCTTGCCCAGCTCACGGATATCGCGCGGACCATCGGCGAGCTTTCGGGCGGGGCGTTCGATCCCACCGTCGCGCCCGTGATGGACGCATGGGACTTCACCGGCGACGCGCCGCGCGTGCCGTCGGACGAGGAGCTGTCCGCGCTGCTCGCGCACGTCGGCCTGGAAAACCTGTCGGTGGACGGCAATACGGTCACCCTCTCGGACGGCGCGCAGCTCGACCTCGGCGGCATCGCCAAGGGCCACGCGGGCGACGCGGTGCGCACCGTCCTCGCAGAGCTCGGCGTGGCGAGCGCGGTCATCGACCTCGGCGGCGACGTCGGGCTGCTCGGCGCGAAGCCGGACGGCAGCGACTGGCGCGTCGCGGTCAAGGACCCTGCCGACCCGTCGAAATTTCTCGGCGTGCTGACGGCGGCGGACACCTTTGTGGTGACCTCCGGCATCTATGAGCGCGGCTTCGAGGAAAACGGCGTGCGCTACCACCACATCATCGACCCCAAGACCGGAAAGCCCGCCGAGAGCGGGCTGGTGAGCGTGACGGTCGTATGCGGCGACGGCGCGTGGGCGGACGCGCTCTCCACCGCCTGCTTCGTGCTCGGCGAGGAGGGGAGCCTTGCGCTGCGCGATACGCTCGCGGCGGAGAAAAATCTGCACATCGAGCTGATCTTTGTGACCGACGACGGCCATGTGCGCTATACCGCGGGACTGGCGAAACGCTTTGAGCCGAGCGAGGAGGGAGCCTATGTCTACGAAGCCATCATTGCCTGAGCTGCGCCCCAACCGCTATGACGCGCTCGTGGTGCTCGTCGTGCTGGCGCTTGCCGCGGCGCTGGCGGTCAGGCCGTTTCTCGCCGCCCGCGCGCCGCAGAGCGGTGCGCTGACGGTCGTGGTCTCCGCCGACGGGCAGGAGCTCGACCGGCTCCCACTCGCGCAGTTCGGCACGCATACCTATACAAATAACGGCTATACGCTGACGGTCACGGCGGCGGACGGCGCGGTGTCGGTCACGGAAAGCGACTGCCCGGGGCAGGACTGCGTCCACTCCGGCGCGGTCTCCCACGCGGGGCAGAGCATCGTTTGCCTGCCCGCGCGCATCGTGGTGGAGCTGGTCGGCGTCGCCGACGGCTACGACCTTGTGGCGGGTTAGGAGGCGCGGCATGAGGTTCTCAACAAAAACAATCACAACCTGCGCCGTGCTCGCCGCGCTGGCGCTCGCGCTCTCCTATTTGGAGTCCTTTTTCCCGCCGCTGCTGCCGCTGCCCGGCGTGAAGCTCGGGCTTGCGAATATTGTGACGGTCTACGCGCTCTATGCCCTCGGCGCGTCGAGCGCGCTCGCCATCCTTGTGGTGCGCTGTCTGCTCGGCTCCCTCTTCGCGGGCAACGCCTCGGCGCTCCTTTTCTCTCTGCTCGGGGGGCTCGCCGCCATGCTGGTGATGATCGCGCTGCACGCTCTGCCGAGGCTCTCGGTCTACGGCGTGTCCGTCGGCGGCGCGGCGGCGCACAACTGCGGACAGGTCGCCGCCGCGATGCTCACGCTCGGCTCGGCCGCGCCGCTCGCTTACCTGCCGTTTCTGCTGCTCGTGTCGGTGTTCACCGGCGCGCTGACCGGTTTTGTCGCCGCGCTGCTGTTCCGCGCCATGCGCCACGCACAGGCGAAATGAAAAATTAGTTGCATTTTTCTGCATATTATGCTATGATTATGCAGCATCTCAGTCAAGAAGGAGGGAATCTATGCTGCGCAGGCTCAAAAGATATATCCGCACCGTATCCTCCTTTTTTCAAAACGACATCAATGAGATCAACGCGCAGAACTGGGCCGCGCTGCGTATCCTGACCTGGGTATATCTGGCCGCGCTCATTGCGCTGTACCTGATCGTCGCTCTGCCCGCCGGACTGTTGGTGCAGAGGCGCCTCGTCGGCGGAGCGATCCTCGCGCAGCTCATCTTTTCCGTCAGCGTCGCCATGACGAAGCAGCCGCCGAAGGGACGTTACAGCTCGGCGCTGCCGCTGCTTTTGTTCGGCTCCATGATCATGCTGTTGGTCATCTTCCGCAACGCCTTCGTGCTGACGGACGAGCGCGCGCCGCTCTTCCCGCTGGCACTGGTCATGATGTCTCTTTACTACACGCTCCCGCCCGAGATCGCCGGTGTGCTTCTGATCGGGTACCCCGCGGTCTTTCTGGTCGTCTCACACAACAGTAAAACCGCCGACGCTTTCTCGCAGGACGCTCTGCTGACCGTCGCGGCCCTCGGCATCGCGCTGTCCTCCTACGCTTCCTCACTCGCCGTCCGCATCCGGCTCTGGCAGAAACACTGCGAGCTGCAGCGCATCGGCTCCACCGACGCGCTCACGGGCGTGATGAACCGCAAGGCGTTCATCGCCGCGTTTGAGGCGCACATCGCCAAAGCGCCCGAGAGCTTCGCCTTCGCCATTGCCGACATCGACCAATTCAAGCAGTTCAACGACAGCTACGGTCACATCGTTGGCGACGCGATCCTGTGTGACCTGTGCGAGCACGGAACGCGGTACTTCGAGGCGGAAAACGGTCTTGTGTCCATCGGGCGCTACGGCGGCGACGAATTTCTGATGCTCATTCGCGAGCCCGGCGATCCCGCCGTTCTGCGGGAGCAGATCGACGACGCGCTGCAGGACCTCTCCTCCAACGCGGCGCGGCGCGGGATGCCGCCCTATTCCGTCAGCCTCGGGCTGGGCATCTTCTACGGCAGCGGCTGGACCTTCGATCAAGTCCTGCATCATGCCGACGAACAGCTTTATCGTGCCAAGGCGAACGGCGGCAACCGCTGCGAATGCGAAGCCGCATACAAGGATTTACAGGAGTCAGCAGAGAGAGAGAGAGAGAGAGAGAGAGAGCATTCTCCTGAAGCTTCTCAGGTCCCCGCTTGACGAAGTATAAAAAATCAAACGCTCCGACCTTCTGATATGCTCCCCCTGTAGAAGACAAAGAATTAGAAAAGTCTTCTATAGGGGG
>CALDMA010000376.1 GCA_937915075.1 uncultured Oscillospiraceae bacterium | reverse complement strand
GCGGCGGGTCGAAGGTCTCCCCCAGCTCGCTGAGCGACAACTCCGGCTGCAAAAGCCGCGCGACCGCGACCTCCTGCAGCTTGACCGGCAGCGTGGCGACGATGCCTGCGTCGGTCAGGCGTGTGAGCGCCTCGACCTGCTCGCGCGAGGCGGCCACGGCCTTGTCCACATTCGCCGCATCGCAGTTGACGCGCCGGTTGACCGTGTTGCGCATTTCCTTTTCGACCTTCGCGGCCATGACCTCCATCGCCGCGGCGGGCGCGCCGATGCGCGTGAGCAGCTCCTCGATGTGGTCGCTCTGCTTGAAATAGGTCACGCCGTTGCCCTGCCGCTGCACGTTTTTCGGCTCATAACCCATGTCGCGCAGCAGCGCCTCGACCTCGCGCCCCGCCTGCAAATGCGGCGTGGCAAGCTCGAGATGGTAGCGCTTGAGCGGATCGGTCACGCTGCCGCCCGCAAGGAAGGCGCCGCGCAGGAACGACGCGCGGCAACACTCCTCCTCGAGCAGCGCGAAGTTGACGTGCAGCGCGTAGTGCTGGTCGGGATCGTAGCCGAGCGCTTCTAAAATGACGGCAAGCTTCTGCTCGGCCGTGATGCGGAAAATGCTCTTGCCGCCGCTCTCCTGCGCGTCGAAGCGAACGCCGAACGCCTTCTGGAAGAGCTTCGGCAGCCGCGCGGCAAAGTCCGCGCTCTCGGTGGCGATGCGCGCCTCAGTTGGGGAAAAGCCGCCCGCGTAGAGCAGCACGCCGTAGGCTTCGGCGCGCGCGCAGCAGCGCCGCGTGAGCGGCACGCGGCACAGCTCCGCCTTGGCGTCGGAGGAAAAGGACATGGGCGTTCTCCTTTCAGCCGCGCGTGATATCGCGGTGGTTCTCGTAGGCGGCGTAGCCGAGCTTATTCAGGTACTCCGCCCCCGCCCGCGCGATGGACACCGAGCGGTGCCGTCCGCCGGTGCAGCCGACCGCCACGACCAGCACAGCCTTTCCCTCCTCCTGATAGAGCGGCAGGAGGAACGCGAGCAGCTGCTCGAGCTTCGATAGAAATTCCTTCGTCTGCGGGAAGGAAAAGACATAGTTGTAAACGTCGTCGTTCATGCCGGTCTGGTAGCGCAGCTCCGGCACATAGTAGGGGTTCGGCATGAAGCGCACATCGAACACCAGATCGGCCTCGAGCGGCACGCCGTACTTGTAGCCAAAGGAGACGACGTTGACGCTCATGCGGCTCTGCTGTCCCTTTTCCGCAAAGAGGCGGTAGAGCTCGCCGCGCAGCTTCGCCGCGGAGAGCTGCGTCGTGTCGATCACAAAGTCCGCGCGCTCGCGCAGCGGGCGCAGCAGCTCCGTTTCGCGCTTCACTGCGTCCTCGATGGTCGCGCCGCTCTCCATGAGCGGGTGGCGGCGGCGCGTTTCCTTGTAGCGCTTGATGATGCTCTGCGTGTCCGCCTCCAGATAGAGCAGACGGCAGACCGTGCCGCCCTCGCGCAGGCGGTCAATGACCTCCAGCAGCTCGTGGAAGCTGTCCACGCCGCCGCGGATGTCGTTCACCAGCGCGACGCGGTCGTAGCGGCCGTCGCTCTCGGCGGAGAACTCCGCGAACTTCGGAATGATGGCGGCGGGCATATTGTCCACCGTGTAATAGCCGATATCCTCCAGACAGGACGCGGCGCTGGACTTGCCCGCGCCGGACAGGCCCGAGATGACCAGGATCTCCATGCTCCGCTCCCCCCTTTATCGAATGATCTTCACTTCCGGCTCAAGCGTTACGCCCGTCGCCGTGAAAACGGTATCCTGTACTTTTTTGATGAGCGCGAGGACGTCCGCGCAGGTCGCGCCGCCGACATTCACCACAAAGCCCGCGTGCTTGCGGCTGACCTCCGCCCCGCCGACGCGCGTGCCCTTGAGGCCGCACTGCTCGATAAGCGTGCCCGCAAAGTATCCCTCGGGGCGCTTAAAGGTACTGCCGGCGCTCGGCAGCTCGAGCGGCTGGCTCGCGCGGCGCTTGGCCGAAAGCTCCTCCATGCGCGCCTTGATGGCCTCCTGATCCCCGCCATGAAGCGCGAGCTTCGCGCGCAGCACGACGGCCTCGGGATGATCGGTGAAAAAGCTGCGGCGGTAGCCGAGCGCCAGCTCCTTCCCGTGCAGCGTGCGCACGCCGTCCGGGAAAAGCGCCGTGACCTCGGTGAGCACATCCTTCAGCTCGCCGCCGTAGGCCCCCGCGTTCATCACCACGCCGCCGCCGAGACTGCCGGGGATGCCGTGCGCGAACTCCAGTCCCGTAAGACTGTGCTGCCAGGCAAAGACGCCCAGCCGCGCAAGCGATACGCCCGCGTCCGCCGTAATAACGCCGCCGTCGAGCGCGATACGGTTCAGCCCCTCGCCCGTCTGAATGACAAGCGTATCCAGTCCCTCGTCCGCGACGAGCAGATTGGTGCCGTTGCCGAGCAGGAACGGCGTAACGCCGCACTCCTGCGCGAAGCCCGCGAGCAAAACGATCTGCTCGCCGGAGGTCGGGAACGCCATGCGCTTTGCCGGTCCCCCGATGCGGAAGGAGGTGTGCCGCGCAAGCGGCTCGTCGCGTATATATTTGAGGTCCGGCAGATACGCCGCGACCTTTTCATCCAGTAACGCCGCCCAGCCCGGGCGGTTCGATGAAAACATGGACTCCATAAATGCTCCTTACCGATTCTTTTCCTGCGCTGCCTGATGGTCGATGTGGCTGTCGATCTGCTCGACGAACTCGCGGGCGGAGTTGATGCCGTACTTCTTCTGACGGTTGTTCATCACCGCCAGCTCCACGATGCCGGCGAGGTTGCGGCCCGCCGAGACCGGAATGGTCAAAAGCGGGATGGGCACGCCCATGATCTGCGTGTGCGCCTCGTCAAGACCGAGCCGGTCGTAGAACTTTTCGTCCTGCCAGCGCTCAAACTGAATGACCAGGTCGATCTGCGTCGCGGACTTTACGCCGCTCATGCCGAAGAGCTTCTGAACGTCCACCACGCCGATGCCGCGCACCTCGAGATAGTGGCGGATGAGCTCGGGCGCAGTGCCGGTGAGCGTATCGCCGATGCGGCGGATCTCCACCGCGTCGTCCGCGACGAGCCGGTGGCCGCGCTTGATGAGCTCGATGGCCGTCTCGCTCTTGCCGATGCCGCTGTCGCCGAGGATCAGCACGCCCTCGCCGTACACGTCCATCAGTACGCCGTGGCGCGTGATCATGGGGGCAAGCTCGTGGTTGAGGAAGTCGATGGTCATGCTCGTAAACTCGACCGAGGTGTGCTCCGTGCGCAGCAGGGTGCGGCCGTATTTCTGCGCCATCTCCATGCACTCGGGGAACACGTCAAGCTTGCGGGAGATGACCAGCGCGGGGATCTCATACTTGAACAGATCCTCAAAGCATTTGCGCCGCTCGGCGGAGGAAAAGCTCTTGAGGAACATCGTCTCCGCCTTGCCGATGATCTGGAGCCTGCGCGGGTCAAAGTAGTCGAAAAAGCCGACGAACTGCAGCCCCGGACGGTTGACGTCCGTGATGGTCAGCGTCTCCGTCTCGAATTCCGCGCCGGGATAGAGCACCTCCATCTGAAATTTTTCTACGATATCCTTTACCTTTACGCTTCGATCGGTATTCATAAGCTCTCTCCCGTCGGGTCAAAATTTTCCATATACATTATATCGGTTTTCCCCTGTTTTTACAAGGGTACGAGGCATCATTTTTTCATTCGCCGTCCGCCTCGGAGCGCTCAGAGAAAAAAATGCAAAAAAATCTGAGAAAATGAAAAATTTTGCTTGCAATTTCGTTTGGAATCTGCTATCATAGCCAATGCTTGCAATGCGCAAGTCTTGATTTGATTACAGCAAGGAGGTGCAACGGATGGCAAAGTGCGAGTTTTGCGACAAGGGTGTGACCTTTGGTATTCAGGTCTCCCACTCCCACAGACGCTCCAATCGTCCTTGGAAGCCCAATGTCAAGCGCGTCAAGGCGATGGTCAACGGTACGCCCCGCCATGTCTATGTTTGTACCCGCTGTCTGCGTTCCGGTAAGGTTACCCGCGCGATCTAAAAGATAGCAGTAAAAGCCGCTCTGAACGAGCGGCTTTTTTCTATTCTTTTTTTGCCTTCACCGCAGCGCGGCGAGCTTGGCGTTGAGCTTTTTGTAGATGCGCTCGCGGAACCACGGCTCATTGCTGGCCTCTACCGCTCCCTCCGGCGTGAACCAGCGGACGCCGCTGTTCTCGTCCGGCTTGACGGTCAGCGCGTCGGCGTCGTCCGCGATGAGAAGATAGGTCACATTCAGGTGCAGGTGCGAGGAAACGTATGCGCCCCGCTTCTCATGTCCGTCCACGGTCAGAACCTCGAGCGAGAAAATATTCTCGCTCGCCGGACGGACGTGCTTCACGCCGCTCTCCTCCCGCACCTCGCGCAGCGCGACCGCAAGCAGGTCCTCCTCCCCGTCGGCGTGCCCGCCGAGCCACGCCCAGGAATCGTAGATGTTGTGATAGGCCATCAGCACGCGGTCATGCGCCTCGTTCGTCACCCACGCCGAGGCCGTCATGTGCATCCGGTCATTCTCGCGCGTGAATACATTCGCTTCCTCGCGCAGGGCACGGAGCAAAAGCGCGCGGTCGCGTGCCTCCTGCTCATTGTACGGCTCATAGCGCTCCAGCTGTTCCAAAAAATACATTGTTTTCTCTCCCGGTTGAAAAAGGCGGTCTGTGCGGACCGCCTTTCGGTTTATACCCATCCGTTGTCGGTTTCGCGCTTCGGCGCGCGGCTCATCAGCCGATGGACCATCCCCCGGACCTCCGCGCCGTTGTAGAGGACGTCGTACATCGCCTCGCAGATCGGCATTTCCACGCCCAGCGAGTCCGCCAGCTCCTTGGCGCTGACGGCGGCGTAATAGCCCTCGACCACGCCGCCCATATCGGCGACGACCTCCTGCGGCGTCCGACCCTCGCCGATGGCAATGCCGGCACGGCGGTTGCGCGAGTGCATCGACGTGCAGGTGACGATCAGATCGCCCATGCCGGCCAGACCCGCAAGCGTTTCCTTGCGCCCGCCGAGGCGTTCGGCCAGCCGCGAGGTCTCCGCCATCGCGCGGGTGATCAGCAGCGCCTTGGTGTTGTCGCCGAGGCCGAGACCGTCGCTCACGCCGCAGCACAGCGCCGCCACGTTTTTGAGCGCGCCGGCCAGCTCCACGCCGACCATGTCGTCATGCGTATAGACGCGGAAACGCTCATTGGTAAACACGCGCTGAACAAGCTCCGCGGTCTCCGCACGGTTCGACGCGGCGACCACGCCGGTCGGCATGGCGCGCGCGACCTCCTCCGCGTGGGAGGGGCCGGAAAGCACGGCAATGGGATGTTCCCCGTCCGTCTCCTGCACGATGACCTGCGACATACGCAGATGCGTGCCGCGCTCGATGCCCTTTGTGACCGAGAGCAGCGGTACGCCGTCCGGCAGAAACGGCGCTGCCTCCCGCGCCACCGCGCGCAGTGCGAACGACGGCGGCGCGAACACGACCAGCTCGGCGTTTTTCAGACAATTCAGGTCATTTGTGATCTGCAGGAGCGCCGGAAGCTGTACGCCTGATAGTAAAGGATTTTCCCTTTTCAGCTTTAGCTGTTCCGCTTTTTGAGGGTCATGCGACCAGAGCGTGACCGTGTGTTGATTCTGTTCCAGCAGCATGGCAAGAGCAGTGCCCCAGCCGCCGCTGCCGAGTACGACGATGTTCATGCCTCTCCCTCCGATTTCGGTGCATTGACATGGAAGCGGAACTTATTCTCCGTCCCATTCAGAAGCCGCTTGATGTTTTCACGATGCGCGAAGAGCACGAGCACCGCGATCAGAACGGAAAGTACAGTCGCAAACGTGTCGCCGAACACAACGTGCGTCATGACCGGAAAGACCGCCGCCGCGCTCACCGAGCCGAGCGATACATAGCGCGTCGTCAGCCACAGCACGGCGAACAGGCTCCAGCACACCAGCGCGATGCGCCAGTCGAGCAGCAGCGTGAGCGTCGCGGAGCAAAGGATGCCCTTGCCGCCCCTGAATTTTGCCGTACAGGGGAACATATGGCCGATCACACAGAAGAACCCGGCCCAGTATTTGAAATGCAGCACATACTCTGCCTGCTCCGCCGCGGTCAGCGGAAGGTCCGGCATCATGCGCGGGTCAAAGCGCGCGCCGAGCCAGGCCGCAAGGCTCACCGCCGCGACCGCCTTGAGCATATCGCAGGCGATGACGAGCAGCGCGTACCTCGCGCCGTAGGTGCGGTAGAAATTCGTCAGACCCGCGTTGCCGCTGCCGTGGGTGCGCACATCGTCGTGGAAAAAGAGCCTTGAGGTAAAGAGCGCTCCGTTGAAGCAGCCGCAGAGGTAGGCGGCGACTGCCGCGTAAAGATAATCCAAATGAGAAAGGAAAACATAGAAACCAATTGCCAGCAAGTACATTTCCTTTACTCCTCCTTATCCCCCTTCTGACGAATGGAGAGAATGATGGGCGTGCCCTCCAGCCCGAACACATTGCGGATGCAGTTTTCGATGTAGCGCTGGTACGAGAAGTGGAAGAGCTGCCGGTCATTGCAGAAGATGACGAAGTGCGGCGGGCACACGCCCACCTGCGTCATGTAGTAGATCTTCAGGCGCTTGCCCTTGTCCGTGGGCGGCTGGACGCGCGTCTGCGCGTCCTCGAGAACGTTGTTGAGCATCCCCGTGGTGATGCGGGTGCAGGCCTGCGAGTGAACATAGTTGATGAGCTCGAAGAGCCGCGGCACGCGCTGGCCGGTCGCCGCCGAAATGAAGAGAATGGGCGCGTAGGTCATATAGCTCAGGTCGCGGCGGATGTCCTCGCGCATCTTGTCCATGGTCTTGCCGTCCTTCTCGACAAGGTCCCACTTGTTGACCACGATGATGCACGCCTTGCCCGCCTCATGCGCAAGCCCAGCGACCTTGGTGTCCTGCTCGGTCACGCCCTCGGTCGCATCGATCATGATGAGGCAGACGTCCGCGCGGTCGATGGCCATGGTCGCGCGCAGCACGCTGTACTTTTCGATATTCTCCTCGATCCTGGACTTTTTGCGCATACCGGCGGTGTCGATGAATACATACTTGCCGGTCTCGTTTTCAAAGTAGGAGTCGATGGCGTCGCGCGTCGTGCCCGCGACGTTGGAGACGATGACGCGCTCCTGCCCGAGGATGCGGTTCGTCAGCGAGGATTTGCCGACGTTCGGCTTGCCGATGATGGCGACCTTGAGCACGTCGCTCTCCTCCTCCGCCTCCTCCTCGTCGGGGAAGTAAGCGACGCAGGCGTCGAGCAGGTCGCCCGTGCCGTGGCCGTGGACGGCGGAGACCGCCACAGGGTCGCCGAGGCCGAGGTTATAGAACTCGTAGTAATCGGGATTCGGCGCGCCGACGGAGTCCATCTTGTTGACCGCCAGCACGATCGGCTTGCGCGAGCGCAGCAGCATATTCGCGACCTCCTGATCGGAGGCCGTCAGGCCGGTCTTGATATCGGTCAGGAAAATGATGACCGTCGCGTTCTCAATGGCGATCTGCGCCTGCTCGCGCATGAAGGTCAGGATCTGACTGTCGGTGCGCGGCTCGATGCCGCCGGTATCGACGAGCGTGAATTTGCGGCCGCACCACTCGCATTCGCCGTAAATGCGGTCGCGGGTCACGCCGGGCGTGTCCTCCACGATGGAAAGGCGCTGGCCGATGAGCTTATTGAACAGCATCGACTTGCCGACGTTCGGCCGGCCGACGATGGCAACGATGGGCTTGGACATATTGGTTTCCTCCTGTCGGGGGTAAATTTTTGTATCAGGGCTCCTGCCGGAAAATGGCGTCGCAGAGCGAATAGCCGTCGGTCTCGGAGATCGTCAGCCTGCGCCCGAGCGCCTGCTCGACCTGCTCGACGGTGTAATCGTCGAGGAACACGCCCTCGCCGTGGCGGAGCATATTCGCGGGGATCAGCACCCGCTCGCCGAGCGTGGGACGGTCCTTGAGCTGCGCGATGAGGTCCTGCGCGGTCACAAGACCGGAGACGGTGATGGTGTGGCCGAAGAAGTCGTTCACGATGCCGACGACCTCGCCGCGAAGCTGCGGAAATTTCTTCCTTGCCTCCGCCACGAGCCGCGCGATAAACGGCTCGGCGGCCTTTCCGGTCGCGATGGTGAAGCTCGGCACATCGCCGCTTTCCACGTCCTCAAGTCCGCTGAGAAACTCGTTCATGGTGCTGCGGAGCATCCCGACGCCGTTGTCGAGCTGCTGATATTCCTCGTAATACGCCTCGTCGGGCAGCGGGCGCTCGGCCTTGATGTAGAATTCATCGGCGCAGAAGAACATCCGCGTGCCGTACTTCTCAAGGCACTTCGCGCCGTACTCGTCCACAAGGTCGATGATCTCCCCCGCCTTTTCCTTCGTCACCGGCTCGAGCCTTGCAAGGCCCTTGCGGAATTTTGTCAGTCCAACCGGCACGATCGAGCAGGAGTTGAAGCCGATGTCCATCAGGTCCTCAATGCTGCGGCGCAGATGCTCGCCGTCATTCCAGCCGGGACAGACAACGATCTGACCGTTCATCTCGATGCCGGCCTCGCCGAAGGCACGCATATACTCCAGGCTCTTATCAGCGTGTTTGTTGCCCAGCAGTGTGCGCCGGAGCTGCGGCTCGGTCGCCTGCACGGAGACGTTGATGGGGCTGATGCGCAGATCGATGATGCGCTGCGCCTCGCGCTCGGTGAGGTTTGTGAGCGTGATGTAGTTGCCCATGAGGAAGCTCAAGCGCGCGTCATCGTCCTTAAAATAGAGTGTGTCGCGCATATTCGGCGGCATCTGATCGACAAAGCAGAACAGGCAATGGTTCGAGCAGGGGCGCGGCTCGTCCATCAGGTAGGTATCGAAATTGAGACCGAGATCCTCGCCCTCCTCCTTTTCGATCGTCAGATGGCGCGTGGTCCCGTCGGCCTCGCGCAGCCGGAGGCTCACCGAGGGATCGTAGCAGAAAAAGCGGTAGTCCAGCACGTCGACGATCTCGTGGTGGTTGATCATCAGAAGCTGTTCGCCGGCACGAATACCGGCGCGTTCGGCGGGAGAGCCCGCGTCGACGGATGTAATGACAGTGCTCACGCGCTCAACCCTCCCTTAACGCATAATTTAACTTATATAGTATAGCGTATCCTTTTCGGTTTCGCAAGAAAAACGGCGTCATTTTTGCGCA
>CALDMA010000375.1 GCA_937915075.1 uncultured Oscillospiraceae bacterium | reverse complement strand
ATGCGGATCAGCACGCCGAAAAGGAGCGCAAAAACGTAGAGCGTGATGAGCGAGCCGGAGGCGGTGGACGAGGTATACTCGGCAAGGCTGACGCTATAGTAGTTCAGCAGGATCGCCGCGATGCCGAGTCCCGCGGCAAAGCCCTGATTGTCTGTGAGCGAGGAGAGAAACATACCGACAGCCAGCAGCGCCGCCCCCAGCAGGAAGAACGCAAGGAGCGAGCCGTAGGAGGTGGGCAGATACACCTCGCCGAACTGCGAGAACAGCAGCGGATAAAGCGAGATGACGGCCAGCGGGATGAGATAGACCACCAGCAGAGCAAAATACTTGCCGAGAATGACCTGCGTGGTCGTGATGGGCAGGGAGTAGAGCAGTTGATCGGTGCGCTGCTTGCGCTCCTCCGCGATGGTGCGCATGGTCAGGATCGGAACGATGACCACGAAAATGATGCTGGCGAAGCTGAGCACAAATTCAAAATTGCTCACCGCCGCCTCCAGATTATAGAGCATGGAGCCGAGACCGACGACCGCCAGCAAAAATGCGCCGAACACATAGGCAGTCAGCGAGTGAAAATAGCCCCGCAGCTCATGACGAAATACAGCGCTCATGCTTCCTCATCCCCCTCTTTCGAAAATACCTCAGCCGGTCCGCTTTCGGTCAGCTCAAGGAACACATCCTCCAGACTCGCCTTGCGGACGGACAGCTCCAGCAGCGCCGTGTTTGCTCCGGCGAAGGCGAAGAAAATGCTGCGGGAGGCCGCGCGGATATCGTCGCTGTCCGTTTTCAGGCGCAGCGTTACCGCGCCGCCCGCCGCGGTCTCAGGCTGGCTGATCTCCGTGATGTGAGGAACAGCCGCCAGAATGTCTTCGACCCTTTCGGCGGTGGCATCGGCGGTGAGAATGATTTCTCCCGCCGAGCGCAGCTGCCGTTCCAGCTCCTCCGGTGTGCCGAGCGCGGTCAGCCTTCCCTTGGAGATGATCAGAATTTTGTCGCAGATGGCCTGCACCTCGGAAAGAATGTGGGAACTGAAAATTACCGTGTGGGTCTTGCCCAGCTCTTTTACTAGATTCCGAATTTCAATGATCTGGATGGGATCAAGGCCCACGGTGGGTTCGTCCAGAATGATGACCTCCGGCGATCCAAGCAGGGCCTGCGCAATCCCCACCCGCTGCTTATAGCCCTTGGAAAGCGCGGCGATCCTGCGGCGGCACACCTTTTCGATCCCGGTGCGCTGGATCGCGTCCTGAATCTGCCGCTTCAGTTCTTCTCCGCGAACACCCTTGGCTTCCCCTACAAAGCGCAGGTATTCCAGCGGCGTTTCATTTTGATAGAGCGGCGGCTGCTCCGGCAGATAACCGATCAGCCGCTTTGCTTTTTCCGGCTGCTCAAAAATATCGTAGCCACCGATCCGCACATGCCCCTCTGTGGCAGAGAGGCATCCGGTCATGATGTTCATGGTGGTGGATTTGCCTGCTCCGTTAGGGCCAAGAAAGCCGTAGATCTGCCCGCTTTCGATTTGAAAGCTCAGATCCGATACGGCCAAATGCGTGCCATACCGTTTTGTTAGATGTTCGACTTCAATCAAGAAAATTCCTCCTTCGTTTTTTATTATCAGGATGCCTTAAGCGGTTTGCAGCCGTTCGCTGACCGTCACGGTCAGCTCCACGGTCGTTCCCTGGCGGTAGACCGTCAGGCGGAGCGTGTCTCCGGCCGCGGCTGCGTTCACGAGCTTTGTCAGCGCGGCAGAGCCTGTGATCGCCGTTCCGTTCACCTTGGTGATAATGTCGTTGGCCTGCAGGCCGCCCTTTTCGGCGGGACTGCCGCTGCTGACGCTCTGGACAGCGGCGCCTTTTGGCAGACCGTAGCGCTGCATCTGCGTGCTGACATCCGTCACCGAAACGCCGATATACGGTTTGATGAGGCCGCCGTTTTCGATGATACTTTCCGCAATGCCGTACACATTGTCGATGGGGATGGCAAAGGCGATGTTGTCAACCGAGGTGCCGGAGCTGCTCGAATACTTGGCGTTGGTGATGCCGACGACCTCACCGTACAGATTGAAGGGCGCTCCACCTGAATTGCCGGAGTTGATGGCGCAGTCAGTCTGGATAAGGTCCATGGTAACGCCATTCGAGACCGTGATCTCGCGGTCCAGCGCGCTGACCACGCCGGCAGTCAGCGAGAAGGTCAGCTCGCCAAGGGGATTGCCGATAGCAATGACCTCTTCGCCCACGTCCAGATCAGAGGAACTGCCGATGACGACGGGCGTGAGACCAGCAGCGTTGATCTTCAAAACGGCAATGTCATTGTTTTCGTCATAGCCGATCAGCTTCGCACTGTAGGAGCTGTCGTCGTATAGGGAAACGGTGATTTTTTCGGAGTCCTCTATGACATGGTAATTGGTCAGGATATATCCGTCTGCGGTGAGGATGAAGCCGGAGCCGGAGGCTGCCGAGGTCGTTTGACGCCCCCAAAGATTCGTGGTGACGGAGGTCGTAACGCCGACAGTAGAGCCGACATACTTCGCGTAGATCTCGGTCGCGGTCATTTTTCGACCTATGCCGCTGTAGGCCGTTTCGGTCACGGAATAGGAGGGAACGAAAGTTTCCTCCGCTTCGGCGGCGGAGCTCTCGGATGTGAACAGCAGAACGATACCTGCGCCAACGGCGGAGCTGACAAGGCAGCAGATCAGGAGTAGTGCGAGCAACGGCCCGCCCTTTCTCCGTTTCCGGTACACGGCGGGAAAGCCACCTGCCGGATCATAATATGGTTCCATGGGAATATCTCCTTTGCTTTCTGTGTTTTACGTTGTGCGGGCGGCCTTGATGATGCGTACTTGCCCGCCTGCGCTCGGTGCGCGGTCATAGTAGAGGGTGAGGTCGTAGCCGTCCGCGAGGATGCTGGCGAGTCCATCCTCACCGCTGAGCCAAAGGCCCGTATTGGCAATGTGGATCTGCACGGTATCGGAAACGCGGTACTCCGTCCCGCCGGTCTCGGCATACCAGACGCCGCCGGAGAGGTAGAAGTCATCGGCGTTGGCGCTGACGCGGCTGAGCGTCTGCACCTTGACAACGCGACTGTAGGTCGAGTCGTAACGGCTGAGGGCAATGCCGCAGTAGCCGGCGTTCGCCCCGATCGTGCAGAGGTATTTGCTCGTCGTGCCGTCGCTGTTGGTCAGTGTGGCGGCAGTGTTGTAGGTGTCGCCCAAGCTGCTCCCGCCGGAGGTCCCGAGCTTGATGCCGTCCTGTCCTGTATAGAGCGCCAGCTTGCCGTATTGATAGGCGTTGCCGGTCACGCCGTTGAGCAGCAGCACGTCGATCTGACCCGCGCTGTTCGTGTGGGCGTAGCTGACATAGGAGGACGAGAGCGTATCCATCCAGTCGATAGCGGTGAAATCGTACGAGGCCGCCCCCTCCTCGCCCTCGAGAGAGTAAACATAGCCGCTACCGTCCCATTCGTAGATAGCGCAGGCGGGGGCAAGGGACACCGAGCCGAGCGCCCGCCCGTCGAAATCAAGCGTGCCGTAGCTGCCAGCGGAGATTTTTGAGCAGTAGAGCTTATTGAGCGAAGCGGATACCGTGACAAGGCTGCCGAGCGCGGTATCGTCATAGCTCACCTCCGAAGCAGTGAGTGTGATGCCGCTGCCGGTAAGCGTGACGCTGCGCCCGTCGGAGGAAAGCACGCCGACCATCGTGGCCGAAAGACGAGAGGAGACCGCTGCGACCTTGTTATCGTCCGTGAGCAGGAGCGTCACGCGGCCGCCAATCTGGAAGCCGGATAGGGAATCCCACGCGGATTCGAGCACATCGAAATTATGTCCGGCAACGGTGATGCTGGTCGCCGCGGCGATACTGGGAGAGGCGGCTTCGATATTTCCGGTCACGCGATAGTCGCTCACGCGGAGCGTGCCGGAGGCGGAATCATAGTAAGCGACGTCGTTTGCCGCGATCGCGCCTTCGTCGGCGCTGACGCCGTTTTTGGTGATCTGATAACCGCTGCTGGCAATGCCGAGACTGTGCGCGAGCGAGGTCGCCGAGGCGGAGGA
>CALDMA010000374.1 GCA_937915075.1 uncultured Oscillospiraceae bacterium | reverse complement strand
GGCGGGCGTATCCGTTTCTTCTCCTCGGAGTAGTAATCCTCCACCCGACATTGCAGCTCCCACCATGTTTGATAGCATTCATTCACGATGGGCAGACGCACCATCTGGTCTACGATCTCATCCACCAGTTGTTTCATCGGCTTTGGCAGATAGCCGTAGGTCTTCTTGCCGCTGACCTGACCGAGCTGCTGCGACAATTCCCAAATCATTTGCTCTACCGCTGGATGGTCACAGGTCATCTCCTGCATCGCCTTCGCCAACTCCAGCATCGCTTTCCGCGCTTCTGAAACCAGTTCATCGCGGGATTTGCTTTTCTGCTCGTAGACATGGAGCATTTCCTGACGGAATATCTGATTGGTCAGCGTGGACTTGATCTGCCGGATACCGTCTTTGGAGAGGTACGCCTGATTTGGTTTCACCGACCATGCCATCATGTGGACATGGGGATGATTGCCCTCATCGTGGAACGCAGCGTACCAACGGAAGTCCTCCGGCGGTATCTTCATCGCCGCGGCGATATCATTACGGTGTGTGCGCAGCAGAGTGCGCCATGCTTCCGCGTGGTTGTACCCCAGCCGTTCCGCATCCTCACGGTGGAGGGAGATGATGTGCGTCCACACATTGCCGGTGTAGTGATCCAGTTCATCCATGACTCCGTTCAGATCCACGTTGTCATCGTCACCGAACAGGCCATGTTCACCCAACCGCTCGGCTCTCGGACGCAGCGCGATGTATCCAGCGTAGCCATCTATGCTCTGCACCTGATTCCAATTTTCTTCCAAGATTAGAGTGATGAGCGCGGACGCACTTGCTTTTGTTGGGTATGCTGTGTAGTCCTCGTACTCCATCAGCTCTTTTGCGTCAGGGAAGTCTTTCACCAGTTTTGTGATGAACTGTTCCTGCTTTCGTGTGGGTGGCCGGTTATCCGGGATGATCTCCACCCGCTCCCGTGTTGCAATGTACTTCAGGTAACCGCCAGAACTTTTCCCACCGCCGTACTTGATGTACGGACTCTTGACGATCAGCCTTGCCATTCTTCGCTCTCCAACTCACGGAGCTTCTGCTCCATGCGCAGCTGACCGTTCGTTTTCTTAACTGCAGCGATACTCTTGGCTCGCTCCTGCCGCAGCACTTCTTCACTTACGTTGAGGCTTTGCAGCAGGATGGACATCGCCATATCCATCTCCACCGCCTGCTTGTAGAGCAGAGATGATATGCGATCCTCGAACAGCTTCAGCCGACCGTCGATGGCAGATTGCACTGCTCTCGGAAGCGTAGTGCTTTCACCTGTGGAGAGCATATCCGCATAGCAGTTCACCGCTTTTTCGATGAATTCGTTTTTGCTGCGGCAGTTATCTTCCTGATACCACTGCTCTATTTTTGAGGCGGTTTCATCCGTCATGCGGAAATTCAGCCTGTTTTCATTTTTGCTCATAATTCCTCCAAATCGTAGTAAGGCACGCTCATTTTCGTTGAAACACCTGGGCTTACGGGAACTAAGACGCCAGCCATTCCAAAATTTCCCGCAAAAGGCGCCACAATCGCCTGCGCTGAAACCCTCGTCAACTGCCCGCACTGCGGGCAGAAGTGACTGGGCAGAGCGTCGGTTAAGACGCCAGCCCTTTATCCTGCTATAGATAAACTCCCCCGATAATCGCTTGATCTGTCTGAAATACGCTGATGGGTTCTCCTTATGTAGCAGAGATAGTCCTCTCATAAACTGCTCAAAATCGCGCCTCTCCTCACGCGCAGGTGTCTCTACCCTATCTCCGTTGGTAGGAGTGCACACAGCGGCTCACAGGGGCAAACAGGGGGTATTCAGATGGTGGGTGCTATCACTACCCTCGGCGTGCGCTGCGTGGCCCGGAACCTCTGCGCGCGTAGAGGTTAGAAGAGCATTCTTTGCCATCTTTGCATGGACCGAGGGAACGTCGGAGAGAAGCAGAGAGCCTTCGGAACGGAGACGCGCACCGTGCGCGTCTCTGCTCCGAGGCGTCGCGGCCCCGCGGGGATGCGCTGCTCCACTGCTGCTTCTTGCGCTGCACCGGTAAGCTTCGCGGTTCGTTATCGCTGCGACGAAGGGCAGAGAGAAAAATTTGTTAACGTGACTGTTGTGATTTTGTTTGTGGTATGAGTTGTGGCTGCGGTGTAAGGGATTCTTCTTTGGTTACAGCGGTGCGTTTTTGGAATCGCTGTTTGCGTCGATCCATGCGAGGAACTTGTCCTTTGGAACGACGATGCGGCTGCCGATTTTGAGCGCGGGGAAGCCGCTGCTTCGTGCCAGCTCGTAAGCACCGGCGCGGGAGATCCCCAGCACTGCAGCAATCTCTGCAACGGAGAGCATCAGCGGCAATTCGTCATAGCTTGTGTAGCTTGAGTGCTTCATGGCGTTCCTCCTTTCCTCATGCACCAGGCAGCAGATCCATCGCGGACAGCTTGCGCTCGATCTGCTGCCGCTCTACAGCGCGTTCGACCGCAGATAGTTGGTGTGCGTGAAAGATTTCTATGGCTTCACGGATCGGCCGGATGGTGTAGCGCAGGTTGCCGTTCTTCTTGATGCCTGAACGCATCAGGACAGAGGTCGGTTCGGTATCGATCAGCCCCTTCTCCGCGAGTGCATCAACGTATCGCATGACCGTATTCTTTGCGCGGCCAACGGCATTACCGATTGTGGTATAGCTCGGCCAGCATTGATAGGTGCTGCGGCTTTCAAGACATCGGAGATAGGCATATACCGCGATCTCACTTGCGTCCAGTCCGAGCGAGAAGATTTCATTCGGCATAGTGAAATAGTTTTTGTTGGTGATATGATTCATAAATTGTCCTCATTCTTGTCAGGATGAAAGAGTCGGATGAACTCTTTTACAGAATGGACGATACCAAACTCCTTGAGCTGCTGGTAGCGGATCAGGTCACAGAGAGTACGCAGACTGATCTCTGCATACTCCAGGAGCTTATCGGTCGCCAACATCTGTTGGTAGGCATCCAGCGTATTCGGTTCGTCCGGTGATTGGAAGAAGGTGAGCAGTTCATCTTCGGTTGGAACGCTGTCCGGTGAGTCGTGCTGCATCTCCTGCCGGATGTAGTCGATGACTTCCTGCTCGACTTGAGAGGTCAGGGAGTGCAGCAGTTGCTGTTTGCTTTGTTCAAATGGATTCATAGTCATACACGCTCCTTTGTGTTCGGGTGAGGCGGTAAGGCTGCGGCCAACTCAGCCACGCTCCGATAGTGGAGCAGATTTGCCTCTACTTATAAGGACACTCAGAGCGCATTTGTAAACCGGAAAACAAAATTTTTTCAAAAAAACTGGGAAGCCCTGTCATGAGACAGAGCTTCCCAGCTTTTTGTGTAGCTTTTTCAGTCGCTTTGATACCGCCGTTCTGGAGATGCCATAGATCTGACCGATCTCCTCCATCGTCAGCTCACCGCTGTATCGGAGGGAGAGCAGGTTCTGACCTTGCACGTCCAGTTTCGCAATGGCTCCCCGCAGATTTTCAAGCCGGAGGTTCCTGAGCACCGCATCCTCCACGGGACGCTTGACGCACTCCAAACCGGACAGCACCGTTTCAAACTCACTTTTACTCAGGTGCCTTGCGTCCTGCTTCTCCTGCGCCTGTTCCCGTTTTCGATCCTGCTCAAGGAAGTCTGCGACCTCCTTTGGCACCGATACTTGCTCACCATTGTAGACGATAACGACGTTGTCGTTCATTTGTGTCCTTTCCGCTTTCGACGGAAGGGTACACACCCGCGCTGCCGGTACAGCGCCAAAAACTGTCGACCTTCATGGAGCATCCTGCGTACAGGGGTGGTCATAATGCCCTACGGGGCCCATGAATGCCTGAGGCCACACCGGGGTGTGGACCTCATCGGAAAGCTGCGAGATTAGGCTTTAGCCTACTATCAATATAAAGCAAATGCTGAAATGTGTCAAGATACGGTAAAAAGAAAGGCAGTAATACTTTACTACTTTCGTACTGATAAAAGATAGAGAGGAAAAATTCACTTTTTCTATCATTGGTTTGTAAAATTGATTGCGAACTAAATATAC
>CALDMA010000373.1 GCA_937915075.1 uncultured Oscillospiraceae bacterium | reverse complement strand
CCCGAGGAGACGGCGCTGTTCGTCAACATGAACGGCGAGCGCATGAGCCGTCAGGGCTTCTGGAAGATCGTCAAGCACTACCAGGAGATGGCGCAGATCGACAAGGACATTACGCCGCACACGCTGCGCCACTCGTTCGCGGTGCATCTGCTGGAAAACGGCGCGGACCTGCGCGCCATTCAGGAGATGCTGGGCCATGCGGACATTTCCTCCACGCAGATCTACACACACGTTGTAAAAAAACAGCTGCGGGACATCTATCAGAAGGCGCACCCGCGCGCGTAAAATGAAAAGGTAACGAGAAGGACGCTTCGGCGTCCTTCTCTTATTGCCCTCCGGCGCAATGCACCGCTTCCGGCACTGGCGCATAGTATGCTGCGAGGAGGGGAGAGTATGGAACGCTATTTACTGGTCGCACGCTCCATCACACACGCCCAGCAGATGATGAAGGTCCTGGACCGTGCGGGCATCCGCACACGGGTGCTGCGCGCGAGCGCCGAGCTGACGGGCCGCGGCTGCGGCTACACGTTGGAGGTCGCGGAGCGGAATTACGCCGCCGCCATCCGCCGCCTGCAGGACGCGCAGGCCGAGCCGGTCAAGATCGTTCGGAGGTAGGGCCATGATCTATCTGGACTCCGCCGCGACGACCTTTCAAAAGCCCCAGAGCGTTTCCTATGCGATGCAGAGGGCCATGCGCACCATGTCCTCACCGGGGCGCGGCGGCTATGCCGCGGCCAGAGCGGCGGAGGAGACAGCCTTCCGCTGCCGGAGCCTTGCCGCCGAGCTGTTCGGCGTGCCGTCGCCCGAGCAGGTCGTCTTTACCTCGAACGCGACGCACGCTCTGAACATCGCCATCCGTTCGCTCGTGCCGGGGGGCGGGCGCGTCGCCGTTTCCGGTTATGAGCACAATGCCGTCACGCGGCCGCTGCACGCGCTGGGCGCGAGGATCAAGGTCGCCGCCGCGCCGCTCTTTGACCGTGCCGCGCTGCTGCGCGCCTTTGAAAACAGCATCTCGCCGGAGCTTGACGCCGTCGTCTGTACACACGTTTCCAATGTGTTCGGCTTCGTCCTGCCGATCGGGGAGATCGCCGCGCTCTGCCGCGCGGAGGGCGTTCCCCTGATCGTGGACGCCTCGCAGTCCGCGGGCATCCTGCCGCTCGATCTGGACGCGCTCGGCGCGGCATTTATCGCCATGCCGGGACACAAGGGGCTTTACGGACCGCAGGGGACGGGACTTCTGCTGTGCGCGCACGATGCCGCGCCGCTCCTCTACGGCGGCACGGGCAGCGCGTCGATCGAGCAGACCATGCCGGACTTCCTGCCGGACCGGCTGGAGGCCGGCACGCACAATATGCCCGGCATCGCGGGCTTGGAGGCGGGGCTGCGCTTCGTGCGGCAAAGGCGGGAGCGCATTGAGCGCCATGAGCGCGCGCTGATCGCGCGGGCCGCCGCGCCGCTGCGCGGAATGGACGGCGTTACGGTCTATGCCGCGCGGGATGCCGCGGAGCAGGTCGGGGTGCTGTCCTTCAATTTGAATGGCAGGGAGCCGGAGGAAACCGCGGACGCGCTGGCGCAGCGGGGCTTTGCCCTGCGCGGCGGACTGCACTGCGCACCCTACGCCCACCGCACGGCGGGGACGCTGCCGAATGGAACGGTGCGCCTGAGCGTATCCGCCTTCACCTCAACGGCGGATATCGACGCCTTTGTCCATGCGCTGCGGAGCGTCGCGCACGGCTGAAGGATGCCCTGCACAAATTCATGGAAAATTCACGCTCTTTCGGTTGCTTTTTCTTGCGGATTATATTAGAATATGAATAACTATTGCTTAAGAGGGGTATGCCATGGAATTTGTGATGACCATACTCGAAGGCGCATGGCGTTATGTGACGACCATCCGCATTGCGGACTATCTGGATATCGCGCTGATGGCCTATTGCTGCTATCTGCTGCTGCGGCTCGTGCGCAGCACCCGCGCGGAGAGCCTGGTCAAGGGCATCATGGTGTTCCTGCTGGCGCTTTGGATCTCCTACGTCTTCAAGCTCAATGGCATTTACTTCATCCTCAGCCACATGCTCGACGTCGGTATCCTCGCGCTGATCGTCCTCTTTCAGCCGGAGATCCGCCGCATTTTGGAGCAGGTCGGCTCAAGCAAGCTGCGCTCGTTCATTCCCTTTGCCGCAAAGCAGCAGTCGAGCGCCATTGAAAACGCCATCGCGCAGACGGTGCTCGCCTGCACGGAGATGTCCAAAACCCGCACGGGTGTGCTGATCGTCTTTGAGCGTGAGATCAATCTCGACGAGATGGCGCGCACCGGCACCATTGTGGACGCGCAGGTGAGCAGCGAGCTGCTGAAAAATATCTTCTTCGTCAAGGCCGCGATGCACGACGGCGCGGTCATCATCCGTGACGGGCGCATTCTGGCGGGCGGCTGTATGCTGCCGCTGTCGAAGAATGTGAACCTCAGCCGCGACCTCGGTATGCGCCACCGCGCCGGCATCGGCATGAGCGAAAATTCCGACGCCGTGGTCGTCATCGTCTCGGAGGAGACGGGCACCATCTCCGTTGCCATCGGCGGACTGCTCAAGCGCCACCTCAAGCCGGAGACGCTTGAGAAGCTGCTCCTCAACGAGCTCATGCCGCAGACGGAGGAGACCGAGGCGGACAAGCCTCCGTTCCATATCCCGCGCATCCTGAAAAAGCGGAAGGAGGATGACGAAGATGGAGCAAACTAAAGGCCGCAAGGCGTTCTACATCGGCCTGTCCGTCCTCATCGCTTTGCTTGTCTGGTTTTATGCCAACGGCGACACACAGGTCGAGATCTCCGTGAACGATGTGCCCATTGAATTTACCAATGAGGATACCTCGTTGGCTGAAAAGGGCCTGATGCTCCTGTCGAGCGAGGAGGAAACGATCGACCTCAAGCTGCGTATGCCGCGCAGCACCTACTTTAAGCTCGACCCCGGCAAGATCCGCATCGTGGTCGATCTCAGCTCGGTCACAACGACCGGCACACAGACGATCACCTACAGCATCCTTTACCCGCGCGGCCCGCGCGGCGAGCTGCTTTCGAGCAGTATTACGCAGAGAGAGCCAACCGTCCGTTCGACCACCATTGAGATCGGCGAGCTGTTCCGCAAGAATGTGGAGATCCGCTGCAGGGTCGTCGGCAACGTGGCGGAGGGCTACATCGCCGGCACGGTCCGTATGCTGCCCGAGACGCTTGAGGTACGCGGCCAGCAGGTCGATATCATGCAGGTGAGCTACGCGCAGGTCACGCTGAACATTGAAAACGCGACCTCCACGGTCGTGGAGCTGCTGGACTTTGAGCTGTATGATTTCAGCGACCAGCTGATCCGCTCGAACCGCATCCATCCGGCCAGCGAGAGCATCCAGGTGACGATGCCGGTGATGACGGTCAAGGAGGTCCCGCTCACGGTCGAATTTGTCGAAACGCCCGGCTCGCGGCTCGAGAACGTCAAGTGGGCGCTGACGCCGATCGACACGATCACGCTCTCGGGCGACGCCTCGACGATGGCCGCCATCGACGAGATCAAGCTCGATACTCTCTCGCTCGCCGATCTCAAGGCGGCGGAGACCTTCACCTATGATATTTCGCTTCCTGACGGCGTGGACAATCTCAGCGGCGTGACGAGCGTGACGCTGACCATCCTGTTCGATGATATCGACTCCCTGACGATGGACGCCACGCAGTTTGGCTATGAGAACCTGACGACTGAGCGTGATGTGACGGTCGTGACCTCGACGCTGAGCGTGACGCTGCGCGGCACGAGCGCGGCGCTCGCGCAGGTGAACGAAGAGAACCTCCGCGTGGTGGCGGACCTGACGAACGTGTCCGACGCGGACGGCGTCTATACCGTCCCTGCAACGGTGTATGTAGACGGGCTGGACGTCGGCGCCGTCGGCAGCTACCAGGTGACTGTGCGGTTGAGCGGCGGAGCGGAAAACAGTACAGAGCATAACTGAAGGAGAACCTATGACCCAGATAGCAACGGTTGAAAAAATATTGCGCGGCGGCAGGGCGGAGATCTCCGTTCCCCGCAAATCGGCCTGCGGGCATGAATGCGAGAGCTGCTCGGGCTGCGGGATGCAGGGCTCGTCCACCCATGCGGTGGCGCTCAATCCCATCGGCGCGCAGGTGGGGCAGAAGGTCGTGGTTGAGAGCAGCAACAAGCGGCTCTATGGCGTGATGCTGCTGGTCTACGCGGTGCCTATCGTGTTGTTTCTGCTCGGCTACTTTGCCTCCTACGCGCTGGACTCCGAGGGGCTGCGCTATGCCGTCGCCATTGCGGCGTTCTGCCTCGGCATCGTGCCGGCCATCCTCTACGACCGTAAGCTGAAGCGCGAGGGCGGACTGGCGTTTACCATCACGCGAACCCTGTAGCGCAGATATGTTCGGCTACGTTCTGCCCTCACAGTCCCGGCTCGGCGAGTGCGAACGCGAGCGCTTCCGCGCCGTCTACTGCGGACTGTGCCACACGCTCCGGGAGCGCTACGGCTTTGCCGCGAGCCTCCTGCTCAACTACGATTTCACCCTTTTAGCCATTCTTCTCTCAAGCGGAGACGAGGAGCCCTGCACCGTGCGGCGCTGTGCCGTGCATCCCTGCAGGGGCTGCCGCGCGCAGAAAAGCACGCCGGCGCTCGAGGCCGCGGCGGACCGGACTGTGATCCTCTCCTGGTGGCAGCTGCGGGATCACATCGCCGACCATGGCTTTTGGAGCGGGCTCAAGTACCGCTTCGCCTCGCTCTTTCTGCGCGGCGCTTACCGCAGGGCAGGGGAGCGGCTGCCGCGCTTCGATGCGGCGGTGCGGCTGCATCTCCAAGCGCTCGCGGCGCTGGAGGATGCGCGCTGTGCCTCCATTGATATGGCGGCGGAGCCTTTCGCGGCGCTGATGGCGGACGCGGCGGCAGACCTCACGGACGAGAAGCGCCGGCGCATCCTCGGTCAGCTCCTCTATCAGCTCGGCCGCTGGATCTACCTTGTCGACGCGGCGGACGACCTGAAAAAGGATACCGAAAGCGGGAATTATAACCCGCTGCTTTACCGTTATCATACGGAAAACGGCGTTCTCGGCGACGCGGACAGGCTCGCGCTGGCCGAAACGCTGGACGCCTCCATCGCACGCATGGCGAGCGCCTACGCGCTCTACGATTACGGCGTATGGACGCCGATCCTGGACAGTATATTTTATGAGAGCCTTTACGGCATCGGCAAAGCCGTTTTGGACGGGACCTACTGCCGCCGCACGCGGACGCGGTACGGTGAACGCAAGAAGAAAAGCAACGAGGAAGCACTATGAACGACCCCTACAAAGTATTGAACGTCTCGCCCTCCGCATCGGACGAGGAGGTAAAGAAGGCCTATCGTGACCTTGCGCGGAAGTATCATCCCGACAACTATCACGATAACCCGCTTGCCGACCTCGCGCAGGAGAAGATGAAGGAGATCAACGAGGCCTACGAGCAGATCCAGAAGCAGCGCAGGGCGGGCAGCGGCTACGGCGCGCCGCGGCAGAGCTACTACGGCACGACGAGCAACGGCTATTCCAGCGCCGACCCGACCATGCAGCAGATCCGCCTTGCCATCGCCCGCGGCGATATTTCGCAGGCGGAGCGTCTGCTGAATTCGGTCAGCGACCACAATGCCGAGTGGAACTTCCTCATGGGCAACGTCTGCTACCGCCGCGGCTGGCTGGACGAGGCAAAGCGCTATTTCGAGACAGCCTGCCGAATGGACCCGGAAAACCCCGAGTACCGGCAGGCGCTCGCGGCCTTCAACAACCGCGGCTACCGCCCACAGGGCTATCAGACTGTTTCCACGAGCTGCGGCAACGACGCCTGCTCGAACTGGTGCCTCGCGGCGCTGTGCTGCAATCTTCTCGGCGGCGGAGGCTACTTCTGCCTGCCGTGTATGTTCTGATTTGAATGAGGAGGAGATCACATTGGTCAAAAGCATGACGGGCTACGGAAGAGCCCGCGAAACGCGCAGCGGTCGCGACATCACCGTCGAGGTCCGCTCGGTCAATAACCGCTATCTTGACTGCACCGTCAAGATGCCGCGCGCCTACATCTTCGCCGAGGACGCCGTGAAGGCGCGGGTGCAGAAGGCCGTCTCGCGCGGCAAGGTGGACGTGTTCATCACCATTGACACCTCGGCGGCGGACGAGGCCGTCGTCAAGCTCAACCGCCCGCTCGCGCAGGGCTACTACAAGGCGCTGTGCGAGATCAACGAGGCCTGCGGTCTTGAGAGCGAGATCACCGCGTCGACCATCGCCCGCTTTCCCGACGTCCTGACCGTCACCAAGGCGGAGGAGGACCTGGAGAGCGTTGCCGCCGACCTCTGCGCCGTGCTTGATGACGCGCTTGCCGCATACAATCGGATGCGCGCGACCGAGGGCGAGCGTCTTGCCGCCGACATCGGCAGCCGGCTGGATACCATCGAGCGCATCACCGGCATGGTCGAGGAGCGCTCGCCGCAGACCGTTGCGGAGTACCGAGCGCGCCTGACCGCCAAGATGGAGGAGGTTCTGCAATCGACTACCATCGACGAGGCCCGCATCCTCACCGAGGCCGCCATCTTTGCCGATAAGATCGCCGTCGACGAGGAGACTGTCCGCCTGCGCTCCCACGTTTCCCAGCTGCGCACCATGCTCGTCTCCGACGAGCCGATGGGCCGAAAGATGGACTTCCTCATTCAGGAGGTCAACCGCGAGAGCAATACCATCGGCTCCAAGTGCAACGATATCACCATCGCGCGCGATGTGGTCGCCCTGAAGGCGGAGGTCGAAAAGATCCGCGAGCAGGTGCAGAACATCGAGTGAGGAGGGGACGATGAAGCTCATCAACATCGGCTTCGGCAATCTGGTCTCCGCCGAGCGTGTGCTGGCCATCGTCAGCCCCGACTCCGCGCCGATCAAGCGCCTCATTCAGGAGTCGCGCGAGCGCGGTATGCTGATCGACGCGACCTACGGCCGAAAGACCGCGTCCGTTTTTGTGATGGACAGCGACCATGTGGTGCTCAGCGCCATCGCGGCGGAGAAGCTCGCGCAGC
>CALDMA010000372.1 GCA_937915075.1 uncultured Oscillospiraceae bacterium | reverse complement strand
CAAGGCCTACGGCGCGGACACCATGCGTCTTTATATCATGTTCATCGGCGACTTTGAAAAGGTCGCGACCTGGTCGGACGACGCGGTGAAGGGCTGCAAGCGCTTCCTGGACCGTGTGTGGAACCTCGCGGAGATGGCGACGGCGGACAAGGCCGTTTCCGAGAAGAACGAGCCCATCATCCACAAGACCATCAAGAAGGTCACGGACGATATCGACACGCTCAAGATGAACACCGCCATCGCCGCGCTCATGACGATGGTCAACGAGTTCTACGCCAACGGTCTCACCCGCGGCGATCTGGAGAAGCTGCTGCTCATGCTCTCTCCCTTCGCGCCGCACATGGTCGAGGAGCTGTGGGAGCAGCTCGGTTGCGCCGCCGAGTACGGCAAGATGGCCATGCAGATGCCTTGGCCGGAGTACGATGAGAGCAAGACCGTCGCGGCCCACACCGAGATGGCGGTGCAGGTCAACGGCAAGCTCAAGGGCACCGTCACCGTGGCGATGGACAGCGAGCAGGATGCCGTCGTCGAGGCCGCCCGTCAGGTCGAGAAGATCGCCAAGGCGCTCGACGGAATGCAGCTCGTCAAGGTCATTTTCGTCAAGAATAAGCTCATCAACCTGATCGTCAAGCCGCAGTGAGCGAATTTCTGCGAAAAAACGAAAAAGGATATTGACAAGCCGACGGTTTTTCAATATAATACCCACGTTAGTCATGTCAATGACTCTTAAAGAGCACTCAGGAAATAGCCGGGTGCATCGGAGGGAGGGAAAACATAAATGTCCGAGGTCCATGTCAAGGAAGGCGAGAGCCTGGACAGCGCTCTGAAGAGATTCAAGAGAAGCTGCGCCAAGGCCGGCGTTCTGGCGGAGGTCCGTAAGCGCGAGTGCTATGAAAGCCCGAGTGTGAAGCGCCGCAAGAAGAGCGAGGCTGCCCGTAAGAACCGCAATAAGCGCTATTACTAAGCTCATTTCAAAAAAAGAAGCATCACATTCGTGATGCTTCTTTTTTTGAGCTTGGTTTCAGCGCTTGTCGCTCACCGTTTCGCGCGCTGCAAGGTGTCGCTGCGGACGCGCAGGTCGTCCTGCGCGACGGATCTCACTTGGTTTCGCGCCGTGCGCGGCGCGAAATGGCGCAGGTCGCGGCAAAAAACGATTTGATTTAATTTGCCGCCTGCGGGCGGCAAATCAACGCAGGTCGTCCTGCGTGACGGATCTCATTTGGTTTCGCGTCCTGCGCGGCGCGAAATGGTGCGAGTCGTCCTGCGCGGCGCGAAATGACGCAGGTCGCTTGCTATCCTGCGCGGCGCGAAATGGCGCAGGCTGCTTGCTATCCTGCGCGGGGCGTGCTATACTCGAGCCAAAGGGAGTGGATACGATGAAGGAACACATTCTGGCCTTTGGCTGCGAGCCGATCGCGCCGCTGCTGACGCAGACCTTCGCGCCGCGCAAAATGGCGGTGAAGGCCGTGCCGCTTGCGGACTACGCGCAGACGGTCGGCGCGCTCGCGTGCGCGGCGGATTGCCCGCGCACGGAGGAGGTCTATGCCGGACCACCGCTGGCGGAGCCGATGCTGGTGTTCTGCGGCTTCTACGGCGACCGCATGAACCAAGCGCTGAATGCCATGCGCCGCGCCGGACTGCGTATACCGTATAAGGCAATGCTGACCGCGGCGAACCGCGGCTGGAAGCCCGCGGAGCTGTTCGCGGAGCTTCAGAAGGAGCACGCGGCGATGACCGCTAAGCGTTGAACAGCTCCGGCAAGAGGTCGCTGACCTCGGGATACATGAGAAAGGCGGTCTCCATGCCGCGCTCGCGCCCAAGCCGGAGCTTGCGCCGCAGTGTTTCGGCGGTGTCGAAGAGAACGAAATGCGCCCGGCCCTGCGCGGTGTAGCTGAAATAGTTCGCGCACAGCTCCTCGGAGAAAAAGACAGCCGCGCCATACTTTTCCCGCAGCGCGGACAGCTCCTCCGGGGTGAGCGGCGTTCCTTCGCCGCTGCGGCAAGGAAGAACGAAGTCCATCGCAAGGCGCTGGCAGTCGAGCGCAACATGCTGCGCACCGTATTGCGCGGCGGCGTCCGAGAGCCGTTCGCTCAGCGTCCCGCCGGAGAGCGCGGTGCAGATGAGGACGCTCGCCTCCGGCACGGCGAAGGCTTCCGGCACATAGAGCCGCCGTCCGCTCTGCGCGAGCATCGCGCCGAGCCGCGAGAGAAAAGAGAGCCGATCCTCCCGCACGTTTCCCTCAAAGTCCGCGAGCACGCCGCCGAAGCGACGCGCATGGCACTCGCCGAGGATGGCGCGGCAAAGCATGGGCGAATCCGGCAGAGGACCGTTACAGCGGTCGCTGAGACCGAGCAGTCCGCTCTGCGCTCCGCGCGGCAGCTCGCTGCGCAGCAGCCGCCCGCCGTCGCCGACGGCGTAGGCGATGTGGACGAGCGGCACACGGCAGCCGCGGGAGAGCGCGGCCTCCGCCGGCGTGACCGCGAGAAAGACAGACACAAACGATACCCCCTTGCAGAAAACGGGAAAAATTGGTAGACTACCTATAGATATGCACCCGGAAAGGAAACCATGCCGATGCTCCTGACACCTCATTGGGTTTTTGACGATTATACCGCCGTGACGCCGGACTTCCTGCGCGCGCACGGCGTGACGCTGCTGCTCACCGACCTTGACTATACGCTCGCGCCCAAGTCCGTCCGCGAGCCGGACGACGCGGTGCGCGCGTGGCTCGCCGCGCTGGCGGCGGCGGGCGTCACCGTCGCCATTTTGTCGAACAACCGCAGCCCGCGGCGTGTGCAGCGCTTCTGCGCGGGGCTGGGCATCGACTTCGTGGGCCACGCGCAAAAGCCCTCGCAAAAGGGCTACCGCCGCGCGCTAAAGAAGTTCAAAACGCCGCCGGAGCATACGGCGATGCTCGGCGACAAGCTGCTCACGGATATCCTCGGTGCAAAGCGCAGCGGTGTGCTGGCGCTGATGGTGGAGCCGAAGGGCGGCGCGCGCGGTCCGTGGCAGAAGGTGCTTCACGCCCTGCAGGAGCCGTTCAAGCGCGCGAGCGCACACGACGAGCGCACGGCACGGCAATAATTTTGCAAAATTTGGTGCAAGATAGAGAAAACTACTTGCAATGAGGCGCTATATGCGGTAAAATACCATAGGTTATGAACCGATACTTTATGAATTTGAGGAAGTCCGTAGTGATTTCCTCGGGAATATGGAGGAAAAAACTATGGCAACCATTACAGCCGGTGATTTCAGAAACGGCAAGACCTTCGAGATGGACGGCAAGGTCTATCAGGTCGTCGAGTTCCAGCACGTCAAGCCCGGCAAGGGCGCGGCGTTCGTCCGCACCAAGATGCGCAACGTCGAGACCGGCGCGGTCACCGAGACCTCTTTCAACCCCACCGCGAAGTTCGACGAGGCGTTTGTGGAGCGCAAGGACATGGAGTATAGCTACAACGACGGCGATCTCTACTACTTCATGGATCAGGAGACCTATGATATGGTCCCCCTGAACCGCGAGCTGCTCGGCGACGCGTTCCGCTTCGTCAAGGAGAACACCATGTGCAAGGTGCTGTCCGTCAAGGGCCGCGTGTTCGGCATTGAGCCGCCCAACTTCGTTGAGCTGGTCATCACCAAGTCCGAGCCGGGCGCCAAGGGCGACACCGCCACCAACGTGACCAAGCCCGCCATCGTCGAGACCGGCGCGGAGATCAAGGTCCCCCTGTTCATCAACGAGGGCGACAAGATCCAGATCGACACCCGCACCGGCGAGTACATGGGCCGCGCCAAGTAAAAAACAAGTCAGCAGGAAACCGTTTGGTCTGATCTGAAAGGAGAAGCATTATGGGTATTTCTGAAAAGATCGCTTATCTCAAGGGCCTGATGGAAGGCATGAACGTGGATACGGAGTCCAACGAGGGCAAGCTCTTTGCCGCCATTGTGGACGTGCTCGATGAGATCGCCCTCGAGGTCGAGGACCTGACCGACGAGGTCATGGAGCTCGGCGACGGGCTGGACGTCATCAGCGACGACCTCTCCGACGTGGAAGACATCGTCTACGACGAGTGGGACGATGAGGACGCGGAAAAGATCGAGGATGATGAGGACGACGAGGAAGAGGAGTGCTACGCCACCACCTGCCCCGAGTGCGAGGAAGAGATCTTCTTCGACGACACCATGCTCGAGGACGGCGAGATCATCTGCCCGAACTGCGGCGCGAAGCTGGAGTTCGACCTCTCCGACCTGGCCGACGCCGCGGACGAGGATAAGGACGAGGAGTAAACCCGCAAAACGAAACGCGCAGCCTTTTGATATGCTCCCCCTGTAGAAGACAAAGAATTAGAAAAGTCTTCTATAGGGGG
>CALDMA010000371.1 GCA_937915075.1 uncultured Oscillospiraceae bacterium | reverse complement strand
TACGCGATGGTGACGGTCACATTGCCCTTAAGATCGGGCGTAACAGTCACTTCGCCGTCGAAGTCAACAACAGTAGCGTTGGTCGCAGTAACGCTGGAGACAGTCGCGCCAGTCGCGGCAACGTACTTGACCTGAGCGGTCTTACCGGCAGTCAGAGTGGTCTCGAAGGTACCCTCGGCACCGGCAGCAACAACCAGAACCTCATCACCGTAAGTGAACTTCACGGTCTTGTCGGTGAGGTTGTTGTCAATGGTCAGGGTGTAGACGACCTGAGCCTTGACGGTGTAGACCTTGGTGGTCTCGTTGTCAGCGGCAACGACGGTAACCTTGAACTCGAAGCTCTTCATCTCACGGTCGCCGCCCCAGTCCTCGGTAGCGCCGTAGCTGCCCCAGTTGGAAGCATCAGTGCTATACTTGTCCTCGGCAGTGAAATCGACCTGCTTGATCTTAGCGCCGTTGGTGAAGGTGAGGTCGAGGTTCTTGCCGTTCAGAGCAGAGAACGGAACGTTGACGGTGTAGGTGCTGGAGCCAGTCTTGGTGGCCTCAACGCCCTTGACCTTAACGGTCTCGATCGCGGTGCTGTTGGAAGCAACGGTATCCTTGACCTTCACGATGATGACGGTCTTGACGACCATGTAATCAGCCTCAGCCTTGTCATCGGCCACGAAGTAGACGATGTCGTTCGCATCGGTGACCACGTCGGAAGCGTTGATGCTGCGGATGGTGTCGAGATCCTCGTTCACCTCATAGAAGCTGGTCTTGGAGGTGTAAGCCCAGTACTTGGCGTCGGCCTTCGCAGAGGAACCGAAGCCAACGACCTCGCCGTTCGCGGCGACGGTACCGGTGGTCTTGTAGTAGTTCTCGGTGTCCACGAAGTCACCGTCATTCACCTTAGGAGCAACGACAGTGGTGGTGGTCAGGATGTTGTTCTTATCGGTGGTGATGTCCTTCAGGGCAACAACGCCGGTGACCTGATCATTCGCCTTTTTGCCAACGTTATCGAGGATCTTGCCGTCGCCGGCGGTATCCTTGGCGTTGACCTTGACGGTGGTGATCTCGCCGTCAACGATGGCGGGCATCACGAAGTAGGAGCCGGTGGAATCCTTGGTGATCTCGTGGTCGAACTCCTTGACAACGAAGGTGTCAACAGCGTTCAGACCCTTGACCGACTTGGTGGCCAGATAGACCGCGTCGACCTGCGAGGTGTAGTCGCTGTTCATGGCGAAGCCAACACCGTAGTTGTTATTAGCATCGCTGATCACGCCGGGCATATTGGCATAGCCCTTGTAAACGTTGTAGTTGTAGCCGCTGTGGTCAGCCTTCTCGGTCGCCACGAAGAACAGGGTCTCGCTGGTGGCATACTTGGTACTGCCGGTGCCGGTGCCAATGATCATCTTGGAGCGGCCGTTGGTGAACTGGACATAGTCCGCAGCGGTGGCACTAGCATACTTGCCGTTCGCGCCGGTGGCAGAGTTATCGTTGGTGATGTCAGCCATGGTCAGCTCATAGACGCCGTCCTTGTTGACATAGTAGGTGACGAGGTCGCCGACGGGATCGGTGACGAGGTTCTTACCATTGGAATCCTTGGAGAGCTCAACCTTGCCGTTGTCCTCTTCCTTGAACTTGGCGGTGACTTCCTTCTTGGTGCCGTCCGCGAGGAGCAGGGTGGCGCCGAAGGTCTCGCTGCCGTACTGGTTGGTGGAACCGGTGCCGATCACGGCGGCGTAGTTGGTCTCGGCCTTCACGCCGGAGACGTACAGGGCGTAGCCGTACTCATCAACGTAAACGTTCAGAGCGGACTCGTCGACCTTGAACTTGTCGATGCTGCCCTTGGCGTTGTCAACGTTGACATAGCAGTTCTTGGAGTACTTATACTTCTCGCTGTCAACGGTGAAGCTGTTCTGGTCGTTGCCGGTGTCAATGCCGGTCCACTGGGTCAGAACGCCGGTGGCGGTCTTCTCGAGCAGCTTGACGGACTT
Organism: uncultured Oscillospiraceae bacterium; assembly: GCA_937915075.1. GTDB lineage: Bacteria > Bacillota > Clostridia > Oscillospirales > Oscillospiraceae > Hominicoprocola. The sequence continues at coordinate 1,250 of CALDMA010000371.1, read as the reverse complement.
GATGTCATACACGCTGTCATCCTCATTGTAGGCGCAGGTGTAAGCAACGAGATCCTTCGCGGCGAAGTCCTCGGTCTCGAACTTGGCGTTCAGGTTCGGACGGGTGGACTTGGTGGAGATGTTGACGTAACGGTCAGCGGTGCCGGAGGCAGCCACGACGGAGGAAACGGTGCCAACATAGGTGTTGACGTGAGTGATGGTGAGCTTGCCGGCGCCGTCGTTGGCATCGGCATCGTAGTAGACCTGGGTCAGAACGCCGTTGTCGCCGATCTTGTCGCTGACCTTCTTGACGGTGATGTCAGCGGTCTTCGCACCGTCGGTGTAGTAGGCGTTGGTCGTCTTGTTCGCATCGAGGCCGAGATCATCATAGATGGTGCTGAGCTTGACCCTGGCGGTGTAGGTGGCGTCCGCATCCTCAGCGTAAACGCCGATGCTCTTGGTGCTGAGCTTCCACTCGTGGGCGGGACGGCCGAAGTCGTCGGAAACGCTCTTGAGGGTGAGCTTCTTGTAGAGCTTCTCGCCGAGCTCGATGGTGTACTCCTTGGAGTTGGTCAGGGTGTCGTCGGAGATGGTCTGCTCCTTCGCCACGGTGTTGGTGACGTAGGTGGGGACGGAAGCGCCGAAGTTGATCTCAGCACCGTTCACGGTGATGTTGCTGCCCTTGGTAGCATACTCCACGGTGGGGGTCTTGAGGGCGTTCAGAGTCATCTGAGCGGCCTTCTCACGGGTGAGGACCTGGTTGACGGAACCGTCAATGCCGTTCATGAGGCCGGTGGTGGCCAGCAGCTTGCTGGTGTTGATGGCCCAATCGGTGCCGGTCATGCCGGCGGCCTTGGCATCGTAGCCGATCTCGACGAGCAGCATCTTGCCGAACTGCAGGGCGGTCAGCTGACCGGCGGGGTCAAACTTGCCGTCGCCGGTACCGGCAACGACGCCGGCCTGCGCGCAGTAGGAGACGAAGCCGGCAGACCAGCGGGTCGCCGCGACGTCGGTGAAGGTGGCGGAGCCGACGAGAGCGTCAGCGGCCTTCTCACCGAGCTCGAGGTACGCGATGATCTTCGCGGCCTGCTCACGGGTCAGGTTTTCCGTGGCGTTGAAATTCTGCTTTTCATCGCCGACGAGAACGCCAACGGCGTTCATGACGTCAACAGCTTCCTTGTAGTCGGCAGTGATCTTGTCGGCATCTTTGAAAGCTGCGTTGCTGGTGACGGCGAGAGCCATGGTCATGACCAGTGCCAGCACCAGAGCGA
>CALDMA010000370.1 GCA_937915075.1 uncultured Oscillospiraceae bacterium | reverse complement strand
AGCGCTGTGTTTCCATTATTTTTTTCTTTGTCTACTTGACGGGGTGCGGTTCATTTCGGCTGCGCGTTTTTTTATGTTTTATCAGAACGGCCGCTTGGCGACCTCGACGATCGTATCCAGCATCCCCTGGATCTGCGGGGTGAGAACCTTGTTCTTATGGTAAATGACCTGACGGAACTGCGACATTTTGCAGTCCTCGACGCGCACCGCGGCAAGGCTCTTTTCGTGGATGCTCTTTTTCACGGTATAGAGCGGCAGGACGGTCATGTACGGCGCAGGGCGAGCACGTCGTCCTCCAGCTCGAGGAAGGGGCGGATCTCCAGGCCCTGACGGGCCAGCTCGGTGTCGAACAGGTCGCGGTAGGCGTTCGTGCGGTTCATCAGGATAAAGGGGTGGTCGACCAGCTCGGCCAGACGGACGCTCTCGCGGGCGGCGAGCGGGTTATCGCGGTTTGTGACCACCACGACCTCCTCCTCGGCCTCAAAGACCTTGACGAACTGCGGGTCGAGCACCTGAGAATCGAGCGTGTAGATGAGGTCGAGCTCGTTTTTGAGCAGCTTGTCCTTGAGCGAGGCGACCATATCGGCGTGCAGGCGCATCATCACATGGGGAAAGCGTTGGCGGAAGGCCGGGACAATGTCGGAGAACGACGCGGTCATAAGGGAGTTGAGCGTGCCGACCTGCACCATGCCCGTCAGCTCCGTTTCCTCGGAGGCAAAGACCTGCGCGCGGGCGACGGCGCTGACGATATCGCGGGCATAGGAGATGAAGTTCTTGCCGTACTGCGTGATGGAGACGTTCTTCCCGATGCGGTCGAACAGACGCACACCCAGCTCGCGCTCAAGCTGCTGGATTTGCACGGTGACGGCGGACTGGGAATAGTCCAGCGCCTCGGCAGCCTTGGAGAAGCTGTTGAGCTCGGTGACCTTCAGAAATGTGACAAGATTGCGGATCTCCATGTGCGTGTATCTCCGATTTCAAAAAATTTAAATGATTCTTCAAATATACTAATAAAAAGAATGAATGTTGTCAAGACCATTCCGAAAAGAAAAAAGGGCGTTTGCCCTTTTTTCTTACTGCTTGGAGGAGAGATAGTAGTCGCTCTCGCCGGGATGGTAGAACGGGCAGGCGGGGTAGTCCCCACGCAGGAATTGGGCCATTTCGTCCTCGTCCAGCTCGGCGCCCTGCTCGCAGGTGTAGCAGTCGTACTCCTCGTCATAGACGTAGCTCATGCAGTCCTCGCAGCGGCTCTGCTTCACCATCGCGCGCCCTCCTCAGTCCTTGTACTCGATGTGCAGCAGCTCGTGCGCGCGGTCGGCGAGCCCGTTCGCGTACATCGCGTCGATGACCGGGTTGCGCTCGCTGCGCTTGAACATGGCTCTGCGGTCGATCTCGTAGAGACCCTGTGCGCGCTGGAGCTTTTTCGCCATCAGGGCATAGGGCTGGCCCGCGCCGCCGACGCAGCCGGTGCGGCAGGACATGACCTCGACGAGGTCTGCCTGCACCTCGCCGCTCTGAATCTGGTCGAGCAGCTTCGCGGCGCTGCCGAGTCCGTGGACGATGGCTACGCGCACCTTGCGGCTGTTGATCGTGACCTCGGCAAGACGGACGGCGTCCGTGCCGCGGATGCCGCTGTGCTCAATGGTGCGCAGGGCGTTCTTGCTCTTGTCGGGTGTGCAGCAGCGGATGACCGCCTCGGCCACGCCGCCGCTCGTGCCGAAGATCTCCGCCGCGCCGGAGCCCATGCCGTAGGGCAGGTCGGGGGATTCCTTCTCCAGCATCTGGAAGCGGATGCCGGACTCCTTCATCATCTGCACGACCTCCTGCGTGGTGAGCACGAGGTCGACGTAGGGGACGCCATAGGCGTCGCGGAACTCCTCGCGCCGCGCCTCCATCTTCTTGGCGGTGCAGGGCATGATGGCGATGTGGAAGGTCGTGCGGCCGTCCTCGGCGTCCTTCTTGCGGTAGTTTTCCTTGAGCACGGACGCGAACATCTGCATGGGGGAGCGGGCGGTGGAGAGATTCTTCAAAAATTCGGGCCGCTCGTTTTCCACATACTTCACCCACGCGGGGCAGCAGGAGGTCATCAGCGGCAGGTTCTCGCCGGTCTCGAGCCGGCGCAGGAACTCGGCGGATTCCTCGCGCACGGTAAGGTCCGCGCCGAAGATGGTGTCGTACACCTCGTCCGCGCCCATGATCTTGAGCGCGGTGACGAGCTTATCGAGCACGTTTTCGCCCGCAGGGAGGCCGTAGGCCTCGCCGATGGCGACGCGCACGGCAGGCGCGATCTGAATGACGACGCGCTTTTGCGGGTCCTGTAAGGCCCGCCACGCGGGACCGATGTCGTTCTTGATGGTGATGGCGCCGGTGGTGCATACGGCGGAGCATTGCCCGCAGCTGACGCAGTGCGTCTCGCTCAGGGGCTTATTGTCCGTCGTGGCGATGTGCAGGCTTGGGCCGCGGCCGGCAAAGTGCAGATTGCTGACGCCCTGCACCTCGTGGCAGACGCGCACACAGTCGCCGCAGAGGATGCACTTGTTGAGGTCCATCGTGACAGCGGGGCTGGAGAAGTCCATGTTGACGTGCTCGCGCGTATCGTCGAAGCGGACGTGGTGGATGCCGAAGCGGACCGCCATCTCCTGCAAGCGGCAGGCGCGGTTCTTCTCGCAGGTGGTGCAGTCGCGGCAGTGCGCGGAGAGCAGCAGCTCGATGATCATGCGGCGGTACTTGAGCAGCCGCGCCGTGTTGGTGCGGATGTGCAGCTCGTTTTTCGGCGGCATGGTGCAGGCCGCGTCGATCTTTCCGGTGCCCTCCTCCTCGACCATGCACATACGGCACGCGCCGTAAACGGACAGGTCGGAATGGAAGCAGAAGTTGGGGATCTCGACGCCGGCCTTGCGGCAGACCTCGAGCACGTTGGGTTCGTTGTCGTATTCCACGCGGATGTTGTCCACGTACATAACGCCCTTAGCCATCGAGCTCCACCTCCTTGATCGCGTCGAAGGGGCAGGCCTCGATGCAGGTATAGCATTTCACACATTTTTCCGGGTCGATCGAAAACGGCGAGCGGACGACGCCGGTGATGGCGTTCGCGTGGCAGTTGCGCGCGCACTTGCTGCACCCGCGGCAGATGGCGGGGTCCACGACCAGGCAGATGCGGTTGTAGGGCAGATCGCCCGGCTGGATGGGATAGCGGTGGTCGTTCTCGCACAGCGCGCAGTGACCGTCCAGATGGGCGCGGAACTCCTCGGGGAAGTATTTCACGGCGCTTTGCAGCGTCGAGAACGAGCCGCGCCCGAGGTTGCAGAAGGCGGTGACGGAGATCATCTCGCCGAGATCCATGAGCAAAGAGAAGTCCTCCTCGCTCAGCCGGTAATTGCGCAGCGCCCACAAAAGCTCGTTCATGCGCTTGGTGCCCTCGCGGCAGGAAACGCACTTGCCGCAGAACTCCGTCTGCGTATACTGCATAAAGCGGCAGGCGACGTCCACCATGCAGCGGTCCTCGTCGAGGACGGTGATAACGCTGTCGCCGCGGCGGATGCCGTAGGGCTTGAGCTGCTGGAAATGCAGCGGCAGATCAAGCTGCTCGGCGGACAGAAGGCCGCCGCTGGGGCCGCCGATCTGCACGGCCTTGCACTTTTTTCCGTTCGCCATGCCGCCGCCGAGCTGCTCCACGACCTCACGCAGCGTGGTCGATTCCTCGGGGATGTCCACATGACCGGGGCGATTGATGTCGCCCTTGAGCATGAAAATTCTTGCCATTCGATCCACTCACTTTTTCTTGCGTTTGCGTATAATACACAACAGTGTAACACTTTACCACCATACAGAAAAAATGTAAAGAGAAGCATTCATAAATAATCTGAATAGATCAAAAACCGCGGCGAAAAAGGCATAAAAACCGACCGGAGAAGCGCCTTGCAAGGTTCTCAACGCCGTGCGAGAGCCGGTGCGGCAGGGCAAAAGACAAAGGAAGCGGGGGACGCGCAGCGTCCCCCGCTTTTCAGATCAGCTCCGTTTCTTCGTCGTCCAGCAGCTGCATCACCGATACCTCGTAGGCGGTGCGCTCCTCGCTGCCCGCGTCGGTCTGCTTGATGTAGGTGCGGCTCTGCACGCGGCCCTCAAGCGCCAGGCGGTCGCCCACCTGCATTTCCGCGACCTTGGCGGCGACCTGTCCCCACGCGATGCAGGGCAGATAGTCCGCGCGTCCGTAGCGGCGGTTGACCGCCAGGATCATATCGCAGATGCTGCGCCCGAGCGGCGTGCGCCGCAGTGTGGGCTGCTTGCACAGCACGCCCGCGAGCAGGATGCGGTTGAAGTGCCCGCCGTCGCACGGCTCAAGGGACTGGGCGAAGGTGGAGATGACAAGGCGGCTGCCATGCCCGCTGCGGTTGTTGAACGAGCGGAGCTGTCCGGTCACGCGCAGGGGCGCGCCCTCCGTGATCTCGACGCCCTCCAGCAGGGCGGAGGGAGCGAGGATGAGCGGCAGGTCGCTCTGTCCGGACAGACGCTCCACGCGCAGCGGAAAGCGGTAGAAGCTCTCGCCGTGATTCTCGTGTGAAAAGGAGGGAGCCGCGCCGGCTGTGCCCCAAAGCTCCACATAGTTCTGACTTTTTTCCATAGCGTACACCTCAAAGTATGTTGTTGGTGCAGTCTATGAAAAAGGGCGGGCGAGTATGACAAAAGGGAAGCCCTCGCGGGCTTCCCTTTGCTGCGGTTTGAGAGAGGAGATCACATCTTGGAGATGATGTCCACGATCTCCGCGCCGATGCGCTTCTGGGCCTCGACGGTGGCGGCGCCGATGTGCGGCGTGCAGGAGACCATCGGGTGAGAGTAGAGCGCCTTGTTGGTGGCGGGCTCGTCGGCGTACACGTCCAGACCGGCGGCGCGGACCTTGCCGCTCTCCAGACCGGCGAGCAGGGCGGCCTCGTCGACGTTGGTGCCGCGGGAGGTGTTGATGATGACGACGCCGTCCTTCATCTTGGCGATGCGCTCGGCATTGATGAGCGCGCCGCCGTCGACCGCGGGAGCGTGGACGGAGATGAAGTCGGCCTTGGCAAGCAGCTCGTCCATCTCGACGTAGGGGATGCCCAGCTGCTCCTCGATGCCGGGGATGTGGAAGATATCAAAGGCGATGACGTTCATGCCGATGGCCTTGGCCATCACGCCGAGCTTCTGGCCGATGCGGCCGAAGCCGACCACGCCGAGGGTCTTGCCGCACAGCTCGATGCCCTTGCCGTAGGCCTTCTTTTCCCACTGGTCGTTGCGCATGGTGTAGCCGGCGTGGGAGATGTAGCGGGCGCAGGAGAACATGTGAGCCATGGCAAGCTCGGCGACGGACTCGGAGGAAGCGCGCGGGGTGTTCTTCACGTCGATGCCGGCGGCCTTGGCATAGTCGACGTCGATGTTGTCAACGCCCACGCCGCCGCGGATGATGAGCTTGAGCCGGCTGCCCTTGGCCTCGTCGATCTGCGCGGCGCGGACCTTGGTCTTGGAGCGGACGACGACCACGTCGAAGTCACGCAGGGCCTTGCCCAGCTCGGCGGGCTCGTAGAACTGCTCGACGACCTCATGACCCTGAGCCTTCAGCTCGGCCATCGCGGTCTTATCCATACCGTCAGTAACAAGAATACGCATGATAACTTTCTCCTTGTAGTTTTTTAGAATCGTTTTACTTGTGCTCGGCCTCGAACTTCTTGAGGAAGTCGACCAGCGCCTGCGCGCCCTCGATGGGCATGGCGTTGTAAACGCTCGCGCGCAGACCGCCGACGGACTTGTGGCCCTTGAGGTTATCGTAGCCCGCGGCCTTGGTGGCGGCGACGACTTCGGCGTCCAGCTCGGCGGAATCGGTGACGAAGGGAATGTTCATGAGAGAGCGGAACTCCGGCTCGACCGTGCCGTGGAACATCTTGGAGGAATCGAGGAAATCATAGATGACCTTGGCCTTGGCGATGTTGCGCTTGTGCATCTCTTCGAGACCGCCGATGCTCTTGAGGTACTTGAACACCTTGCCGCAGCAGTAGAT
>CALDMA010000369.1 GCA_937915075.1 uncultured Oscillospiraceae bacterium | reverse complement strand
CTGCGATATGTGCCTGCGCGAGATCGACTATGAAGAAGACGGCGTGAATCTGGATTTCAACCGCTTCGGCACGGTCAGATTTAAGCGGGGGCAGGACCTCGAAAAGCAGCTGTGCAAGAGCTGCGCCCAGAGGGTGTGTGACTACGTTGACGCCGAGGCGATGGAGGCGATGCGGAATGAGTAAAGCTGTACTTATCAGCATCCGTCCGGAGTGGTGTCAAAAGATCGCTTCCGGCGAAAAGACCATCGAGGTCAGAAAGAACCGGCCAAAGCTGGCCCCACCCTTCAAGTGCTATATCTACTGCACGCAGAACAAGCACCTTGCATTTATGCAGAACCAGACAGGCACAAACCTGATAGCCTGCATGGATGCGGAGACGGCAATCCCGGTCGGCGGCTTTGTAGGGAATGGGAAAGTCATTGGAGAGTTTACGTGCAAGGGCTTCATCCCGTTCAGCCATGGCCGCCCGTGCTTCGTGACGGGGACGCCGGAGGAGATCGAGCGGATGGCCTGCCTGACGCGCAAGGAAATATGGAAGTATGCGCCGGAGGGCAATCCTATCGGCTGGCGTATCTCCGACCTTTTGATTTATGACACGCCGCGCGAGCTGGGAGAGTTTACAGGGCTGCGTGAGACGAGATTTGGCGCGGAACCGGTGACAATCAAGCGCCCGCCGCAGAGCTGGTGCTATGTGGAGGAGCAGACATGAGCGGAGAAGAAATTGTGAACGCCCTGCGTCCAGTACCAGAGCAGCACCGGCATCATCTTTTACATGGGATACGACGTGTTCCGCGGACTTGTGGAGCGCGGAAGGATCACTCCCCTCTCGCCGGAGGGAGAAGAAACACTGAAAGGAGAACCAACATGAGCAGCGCAAGAAACCACCAGAAGAGGAGCCACCGAAGCTACCGCGTGACGAAGAGCATCTGCGCCGGCGCGGCGAGGAAGGCGTGGGTCACGCCGCAGTACAGCCCGAAGCAGAGCGGGCTGCTGGCGCTGGTCCGCCGCCTGATCCACGGCCGCGCGCAGCGCACGGCGGACCGCAAGCGCGTCGAGAAGCGCACAGAGCGTCAGCACCGCGAGGGCTGAGAGAAAGGAGAATTTATCATGATGAATGAGACCTGCAACATCTGCGCTCCGCAGGAAGCGCCGGCCATTCTCTCCGTTACGGAGGAAAATGCAAAAATGATCGAGCTTGCCAGCGCCCGCGTTGAGGGTATTTTGCACAAGCTGCGCGGAGAGAAGCCCGTCCGCCCGAATGAGGGATGCAGCGTGGAACCGCCCGCCTTCGGCGCGCTGCGGCTGCTGACCGAAAGTCAGCAGAGGCGGCTCAACCGCCTGCTGAACAGCATCGAAGAGCTGGACAGTCTGATTTGAAAAGGAGTAAGGACATGAAAAAGTACATCGGCACCAAGATCATCGAAGCGGAGCCTGCCTACCGCGTGGCAGACGCGGAGGGAAACGTCCGCGTCGTCACGGAGGCGGCGGAGGCGAAGCGCTGCGGCACCGTGGACCTCGGCTACAAGGTCCGTTATCCGGACGGCTACGAGAGCTTCAGTCCGAAGGGCGCGTTCGACGACGCCTACCATCCCATCAACGGCATGAATTTCGGCCTTGCCATCGAGGCCATGCGCAAGGGCTTCCGCGTGTGCAGAAGAGGCTGGAACGGCAAGGGCATCTTCATTGAGCTTCAGGTACCGGACGCCTACAGCAAAATGACAAGCCCCTACATCTACATCGACACGACCGGCTTGCAGACGCAGAACACCGAGGCGCCGAAGAGCCGCGTGCCGTGGCTGGCGAGCCAGACCGATATGCTGGCCGAGGATTGGGAGATCTTCGCCTAAACGTAAAGACGGCGAGAGAGGAAGTGAGCAAATGTTCCGATACAAGAAAAGCGTGCCGGTGAGCTATGAGCGGCAGGGGTATATCTACTTCGCCTCGCGCCTCTACCGCGAGCTGACGGAGGAGCAGCAGCGGAAGCTGCTGAACCTGTGCCTGCAATGCGGCGGCGAGCACTACCGGGCGCTCTTCGAGTTCGTGACGACGGACGCCGGCGCGACGGCCGTGTGCATGAAGCACTTCCTCTCTCGCTCCACGCTGGAGCGAGCCGTGCGGCGGTATTATGAAAGTTTTCCACAGAAACTCTGATCTGCCGGCCTTTTCGTTACCGGTGCATGAGCCGGTGGCCGGCTGTTTTCTCCTCCATAATATATGATGTGCCTCCCCTGCAAAGCATCACGCCGCCGAAGGGAACGTGCCGGACGCCGGGCCGGCTGCAAGCGGTGCTCCAGTGCAATTCTGGTGAGCGGGGATACAGAGCCATCCGGTTCTGTATGGAGGAGCTGTGCGGCAGCTCCTCCATAGAAAACCGGATACACATATATCAATAACGCGCGCGTGCGCGTTATCGGAGTTCTTAGAGCGTTAGGTTTACGACCATTCTCCCCATTCGGAGAAAATGGAGGGCTGTTTTTCATGGCAAACGGGTATTGGGTGATCCGAACGTACACGGCGGGCGCCGTGGGCGAGAAAATCAAATACTGGGTCCCCGGAGAGAAGCCGACGAAATCGGAGCGGAAGATCAAGAGCGACATCAAGCAGGTGCAGCGCAACGAGGCGAACGCGGAGAAGGCGCTGGCGCGATTGATCCATGCAAACTTCACGCCGCGGGACTATCTGCTGCAATTCAGCTACACCGAGGAGGCGCTGGAAAAGCTCCGCGCCGGAGAACGGACGGAGGAGGAGCTGTTCGAGGCGGCGGATCACCAGCTCAAGCTGTGGGCGAAGCGGACGCGCAGGGCGTGCAAGGCGCTCGGCATCCCCTTCCGCTACATACCCTTCACCTCGGACCTCGACGGCAAGACGGGCGAGGTGGTGCGCGTGCATCATCACATCATCGTGAACGCGGAGGCGGCGGAGATCGCGCTGGAAAAGTGGAGCGCGGGCAGCACGCACCGCGAGCATCTGTACGATCAGGTGGACCAGACGCCTCTGGCCCACTATCTGCTCGCGCAGGTGCGCCACCGTCCGAACGAGAAGAAATACTCCCCGAGCCGCAACCTGATCGTTCCCCAGCCGAAGGATCGCATCGCCGTTTCGGGCGCCGAGCTTCAGGTGCCGCGCGGCGGCCAGCTGCTCCTGCGCGCCGGCTGGATGCCTGGGATGCCGCAGTACATCCGCTACATCGTGCCGGAGGTCGGAAAGATCCGCCGCGGCGAAGCGCCGCCGGACAAAGCAAGAGAATAAGACGCACGGAACGCTCGCGCCCTGACGGCGGGAGCGCCCTCGGCATACCGGAAAGCAGGCTTGGAGCCTGCTTTTTTCGTTTGTCAAGAGGGAAGATGAAAAATTCTGCCGATTTTGGAAAAGTTGACGGTTCGTGACGCGGCTTTTTTGGTACGGTAACGGAAAGAGGAGGCAAAAGCGGCCGGAAAGGAGGGCTGCGGCATGAGCAGACCGAGAAAATACACGCCGAACACGCTGAAAAAAGCCGTGAACGGCTACTTCGACAGCATTTCCCGCCTCGTCCCGCTCACGGAGAAAAGGAACACGGGGCGCAAGGACAGCGACGGCCATGTGATCTACGAGGAAGTCCCCGTCCTCAACCGTCTCGGCGTGCAGGCGACGGTGCTTGAATACCTCGTGCCGCCGACGGTCGGCGGGCTGTGCGAGCACCTCGGCATCCACCGCTCGACCTGGGCGGACTACTGCGACACAGAGCTGCATCCGGAGTTTTCCGACACGACAACGCACGCGCGGGGGCGTATGCGCGCGTGGCTGGAGGAACAGCTGCTCACGCGCAAGGACGTAAAGGGCATCGTATTCGACCTGCAAAATAACTACGGCTACCACGACAAGAAGGAGATCGAGCTGGGCGGCCGAGCGGCGAAGGCCGTGACGGCGGCCTCCATGCCGCTTGAGGAGCGGCAGAGCGTGCTGGAGGAGCTGATGCGCGAGTTCAGCGAAAACGATGGCGACGCTTGAGCAAAAGCTGGACGTGGCGCTGTGGTGGAAGCAAATGCGCGAGACGAACAACGCGCACTTTCTCCCTCTCCTGTTCGACAAGCACCGCTTTCTGGTGCTCAAGGGCGGCGGCGGTTCCGGCAAGTCCATCTTCGCCGGCCGCAAGATCTTAGAGCGCGTCACGAATGAGCCGGGGCACCGCTATCTGGTGGTGCGAAAGGTCGCAAAGACGCTGCGCGAGAGCTGCTTCGAGCAGCTCAAGAAGCAGGCATACGAATACTACGCCGACCAGATCGCCTTTATCCCAAAGGGCAAGGGCAGCGATATGTATATCCGCTTCAAAAACGGCAGCGAGATCCTGTTTGCGGGTCTCGACGACGTGGAGAAGCTCAAATCCATCTTCGACATCACGGGCATCTGGATCGAGGAGGCGAGCGAGCTGGAGGAGGGTGACTTCAACCAGCTCGACATCCGACTCCGCACGGAGTTCCCCTTCTACCTCCAGATGATCCTGACGTTCAACCCGATCTCGATCACGCATTGGCTCAAAAAGCGTTTCTTCGACACGAAGGACCCGCGCGCAACGGTCCACGAGAGCACCTACAAGGACAATCGCTTCCTCACGCCGGAGGCGCGCATCACGCTCGAAGCCTTCCGTGAGACGGACGAGTATTACTACATGGTCTACTGCCTCGGTCAATGGGGCGTGACCGGAAAGACGGTATTCAACGGCAAGGCGGTCGCCGAGCGGCTCGCCTACGTCGAAGGGCAGGGCTGGCGCAAGCGCGGCTATTTCGCCTATACGCTCGCCCCCGACGATATCCACGTCAGCGAGTGGCATTGGGAGGACGACGAGAACGGCCCCGTTATCCTCTACGCCGAGCCGACCGAGGGCAGGCCCTACGTCGTCGGCGGCGACACGGCGGGCGATTATTTCGTCGGGCAGGTACTCGACAACATCACGGGCCGACAGGTGTGCGTGCTGCGCCATCGCTACGACGAGGACACCTACGCGCGGCAGATGTACTGCCTCGGGCGCTATTACAACGACGCCCTACTCGGCATCGAGACCAACTTCTCCACCTACCCCGTCAAGCTGCTCGCCCTGATGGGCTACCCGAAGCTCTACGTCCGCGAGGTGGAGGACGACTACACCGGACGGATCAAGCAGGCCTACGGCTTCCAGACGAACCGGACCACGCGGCCGGTGATCCTCTCGGAGCTGATCCGCGTTTTGCGCGAGAGTATGGCGAGCATCAACGACCGCGACACGCTTCTGGAGATGCTCACCTTCGTGCGGCGGGAGAAGGACCTGCAGGGCGAGGCCGAGAGCGGCGCGCACGACGACTGTGTGCTGGCCCTCGCCATCGCGCACTACATCCGGCCGCAGCAGACGATGGAGGTCAAGCGGCCGAGGGGACAGGGCGTGAGATGGTCGAAGGACCTATGGGACGACTACAACAAGGCCACGCCGGCGGAGCGCGAAGCGATGATCCGCCTGTGGGGCAGACCGGAATAGGAGGAAAGCATGGAAAGGAAGATCAGCGAAAAGCTCGCACGCTGGCAAGAGAGATTGCAGCAGAGCGACAACGAGTGGAAAAGCGAAGTAGACGACATGGACAAGCGCGAGAAGCTCTACAACGGCGACCGCACACTCTCCCCACTCGTCGAGGGCGACACGAAGCGCAACGGGCAGCCGAAGAAAACGAGCCATGTGCGCAACATCATCTTCGAGAACATCGAAAGCCAGGTCTCCTCGACCATCCCGCAGCCGAAGGTAACGCCGCGGCGGAAGAAGGACGAACGGCTCGCCAACATCATCGAGCACTTCCTGCGCAACGAGCTGGACCGCCTGCCCTTTGAGACGATCAACGACATGGCCGAGCGCACGGTGCCTATTCAGGGCGGCACAGGCTTCCTGGTGGAGTGGGACAACACGAAGCGCACGCACTCCACCGTGGGCGAGATCGCGGTGACGCTGCTGCATCCGAAGCAGTTCGGCCCGCAGCCCGGTGTTTATACCGGCATCCGCGACATGGACTGGTTCATCACGAAGATGCCGACGACGAAGGACGCCATCCGGCGGAAGTACGGCGTGGACCTCACGGACGAGGGCGAGAGCGAGCCGGACATCCGCTCGGCGGACGGCGAGAGCCAGACCGACGACAGCCTGACGCTCTACATCGGCTTCGAGATCAACGAGCGCGGCGGCATCAACCGCTACGAATGGGTGAACGATATCGAGCTTTTGGACCTGACGGACTATCAGGCGCGGCGTCAGCCGATCTGCAAGAAGTGCGGCAGGGTCCGGCCGCTGCGCGGGCAGGTGCTCGGCGCGGAGACGCAGGAGGGAAACCTGCTGCCCGATCCCATGCGGGGCTTCGCCGGCGGATTGATCCCGCAGGAGCTTTCTGAGCAGGAGATCGCGGGCGGGCTGATGGCCGAGGAGATGGCCGGCGGCGTGCCGCTGGACGCGATCCCCGTGGACGCGCAGGAGCCGAAGCCGGAGCGCTACGACGGCGGACCGTGCCCGTGGTGCGGCGCGGACGACTGGACGACGAAGGAGCAGGAATACGAGCAGATCCTTCTGCCGGTCGAAACGGCGCTCGGCAATCACATCGACGGCGCGGCGCCTGGGCTGGACGAATACGGAAATCCGGTGATGAAGCCGACGATGGTGCCGTTCTACAAGCCGGACCTCTACCCCATCGTTTTACAGAAGAGCGTGAGCGTTTACGGCAAGCTCCTCGGCAACAGCGATGTTGACGTGATCGCGGACCAGCAGAACACCATCAACCGCATCGAGCAGAAGATCATCGACCGGCTCGTGAAGGCAGGCACGAGGATCACGCTGCCGGACAATGCGACGCTGCGCACCGATCCCGAGGATGGCGAGCGCTGGTACATCGGCTCGCCTGCGGACAAGGCGCTCATCGGCGTCTACGACTTCAAGGGCGACCTTCAGTACGAGCTGCTCTACCTTGCCAACGTCTACGAGGAGGCGCGGCAGATCCTCGGCATCACGGACAGCTTTCAGGGCCGGCAGGACTCCACCGCGACGAGCGGCAAGGCCAAGGAGTTCTCAGCTGCGCAGGCGGCGGGCCGACTGGAGAGCAAGCGCGTGATGAAGGACGCGGCCTACGCGGAGCTTTTCGAGATGATGTTCAAGTATGCCCTCGCCTACTCGGACGAGCCGCGCAGCGTGACCTACAAGGACAGCCGCGGCGAGACGGTGTACGAGGAGTTCAACCGTTACGACTTTCTGGAGCAGGACGCCGACGGCGGCTGGCATTGGAACGACCAGTTCCTCTTCAGCTGCGACACCTCGGCTCCGCTGGCCTCGAACCGCGAGGCGATGTGGCAGGAGACACGGCAGAACCTTCAGACCGGAGCCTTCGGCGATCCCGGCCAGACCGAAACGCTCATCCTGTTCTGGTCGAAGATGGAGGAGCTGCACTACCCAGGGGCCGCGAGCACGAAGAAGTATCTCGAAGAGAAGCTCTCGCGCGAGCAGCAGATGCAGGCCCAGCAAATGCAGATGCAGATGCAAATGCAGCAGGCGCAGGCCGTACAGCAGGTCGAGGCGCAGGCGCGGCAGGACGCGCTGAATGAGGTCAATACGCGGACGCGCGTTTGATAGATCGCGCGGCAGCACGCCGCGACGACAGAGGAAAGGAGGATGCGTCATGCAGGACAACGGCTACGCCGGCAAGATCAAGAACGGCGGCACACAGGTCGTCAAGGCTCCCAAGCAGACCACGGACGCCAAGAAGGGCACGGTCAAGACGGGCGGCGACCTCCGCAGCGGCAAGAAGTAAGACCCACGCGGCCGGAGGGCCGCACAAATCGCATGGAATAGCGGGAAAATCCACCGTCCGAAAGGACGCAGGAGAAGTATATGAGCTTCACCGAACAGCAGCTTTGCGACGCCTTGGGCGTAGGCGCGAAAGAGCCGGAGATCGCCGATCCGGCAAAGGCGGCGCAGGGACCGACCGAAGAAGGCGCGAGAGAGCCGGAGACCGCCGAACCGGCAGAGGGAGGGACCGAGGCGCAGGAGCCGACGGGCGCGCAGGCGGCACAGGAGCCGCAGGGCGAGCCGAAGGCAAGCGCGCAGGCAGGACAGCAGACCGAGGAGCAGCGCCGCGAAATGGCGGCACAGCGCCGCCGTGAGGAGCAGCAGGCCGCCATCGACGCGGCCGTGCAGAAGGCACGCGAGGAGGAACAGCAGAGGTCCAAAGCGGAAATGGACGACTTTTTCTCCAAGGCCGGCCTGAAGAACACCATCACGGGCGAGCCGATCCGCAACATTGAGGAGTTCCGCGGCTGGAAGGAGTCGTATGACGCCGCCAAGCTGCAGGAGGACCTCAAGGCCGGACGGCTGACGCCGGAAAGCCTGGATGCTGCGATCCAGAAAAGCCCTGCCGTACAGAAGGCGGAGGAGATCCTTCGCCGCAGCGAAGAAGCCGAACGGGCGGCCGAGGAAGCGAAGGCCCAGGCTGAGATCAACGAGCAGATCAGCGAGATCGGAAAGCTCGATCCGAGCATCAAGACCGTGCGCGACCTGCTCACGATGCCGAAGGCCAAGGAGTTTTACGAGTATGTGAAACGAGGCAACAACTACCTCGACGCCTATTACCTTGCAACCAGAGGCGAGCGCGAAGCCAGGATGGCAGAAGCCGGACGCCAGCAGGCCCTCGCCAACGCGAGGAGCAAGGACCATCTCACCGCCTCCGGCACGGGGCGCTCTGACGCACAGCCGAGCGTTTCGGCGGAGGACATGGCGATGTTCCGCCTGTTCAATCCGGACTGCACCGAGGCACAGGTGCAAGCCTACATGAAAAAGAAAACAGGAGGTTAAAAAACCATGAAGGGTTTCTTTCCCGATCAGTCCGACCACGGGGCGGTCACTCCGTTTGAGTATCTCCCGGCAAGTGCGATCACGCCGAAGGCGGGCCTTGCGCTCGTTCTGACGAACGGCCTGCTCGCACTTGCGACCGGCACCACCGCGCCGACCTACATCTGCATGAAGGATGCGGATGCGGCGGTCACGGCGGGCACGATCATCCCCGTTGTCCGCGTGGACAAGGACCGCATTTATGAAACGACCAACAGCGCCGCATTTTCCAGCGCGAAGATCGGCCAGAAGGTCACGCTGCACACCGACGGTTTGCAGGTGACCGCGACCACGACCGGCGGCGTCGCCGAGATCGTGGACTTCGACGACAAGGCCAAGAGCGGCACGGGCGGCACCGTCCACGTCCGCTTCTAAGCCAGGAAAGGAGAACAGACTATGAAGATCGTATTTTCCGAAGGCTCGGGCCTGAACGACTCCGTATACGGCAAGTGTCAGGCGCCGATCCGTATGTTCCTTGAACAGCGCGGCGAGCAGTTCGAGCAGCAGAGCGTCCTGAAGGACCTGTTCCTGATGGGTACCTCCGACAACTACGGCGATATGCTCACCACCATGACCGCCATGAGCGGCTTCGAGCCGGTCGGCGAGAACGGTGCGTATCCCGCGGACGGTATGCAGGAGGGCTACCGCAAGCTGCTGGTCTATGACACCTGGAAGGACTCCTTCGCCATCTCCGCGGAGATGATCGAGGACTCCAAGCTCATGGACCTCAAGAAGCAGCCTGCCGCCTTCCTCACCGGCTACAACCGCACGCGCGAGATGTTCGGCGCGGCTCTGCTGGGCAACGCCATCCGCGGAAATGCCACGGCGCAGTACCACGGCAAGAGCTTTGACATCAACGCGGCGGACGGCGTGACGCTGTTCCACACGGCGCATCCCCCGAAGGTCGCCGGCGACAACCAGTGCAACAGCTTCAAGGACGAGTTCAGCGTGGACGCGCTCGGCAAGCTGGAGAGCGCGATGCACCTGTTCCGCGGCGACAACGACGAGATCCTCGACGTGGCACCCGACACCATCGTAATCCCCGAGAACGCGGATCTGAAGAAGGCGGTATTCGCGGCCATCGGCGCGGACAAGGACCCCGTGACGGCCAACAACGCCTTCAACTACCAGTACGGCCGCTGGACCGTGATCGTGTGGAGCTACCTCAACCAGTTCATCACGGCCGGCACGAAGCCCTGGCTGCTGCTCGACAGCAAGTACAACAAGACCTACGGCGGCGCGGTGTGGAATGACCGCATCCAGCTCGCGGTGCGCTCGACCATCGACGAGAACACCGACGCGAACGTGTGGCGCGGCCGCTCCCGCTTCAATGCCACCTTCAACGACTGGCGCGCGTTTGCCGCGGGCGGCATCGCAAGCGGCAACGAGCTTCCTTAACGGAGGTGCCGCATGGAGAACGCGACGAGACTTCAGAACCTTGAGGTCCTGGGCGACCTTGAGGTCCACGGCGCGACGAAGAACGGCGGCATGAAGGAGGCCGATTTCAAGGTCACGGCGGCGGATGCCGCTGCCGCGGCCGGAGCGGCTCCGACCAAGGCCGAGTTCGATGCCGTCGTGACGCTTGTGAACGAGCTGAAGGCCAAGCACAACAAGCTGGTGAAGCAGCTCGCCACCGGCAAGGCAACCTGATACGACCGGAGAGGGCGGGGCGCAGCGCCCTGCCCTCTCTCTTTTGGAGGCAACCATGAAGCACAAGATCTGCATTTATGCCATCGCCAGAAACGAAGAGCCGTTCGTGGACCGCTTCTGCGACGCGGCGGCGGAGGCGGACTACGTCGCGGTGCTGGACACCGGATCGACCGACCGGACCGTGGAAAAGCTCTCCGACCGCGGCGTGATCGTCCGTCAGACGACCGTCGAGCCGTGGCGCTTCGACGTGGCGCGCAACCTGTCCATGCTGCTGATCCCGCACGACACAGACCTCTGCGTGTGCGTGGATCTCGACGAGGTGCTGCTGCCCGGGTGGCGCGCAGCCCTGGAAAAAGCGTGGACGGAGGACGCCGAGACGGGCACCTACCGCTGCATCTGCTCGCGCAACGCGGACGGAAGCGAGGGCACGGCCTTTCTGCGCGAGAAGATCCACCGACCGAAGTGCGCGACGTGGAAGTACCCCGTGCATGAGGTCCTCGTTCCCTCCGACGGCAGGCCCTTCTTCCGCTGTGTGAACGTGGAGGGCATGGCGGCGGAGCACCTGCCCGACGAGCGCAAGAGCCGCGCACAGTATCTTCCGCTGCTGGAGCTGGCGGCACAGGAAGCACCGCAGGACGCGCGCTGTGCGCATTATCTCGGCAGGGAGTATCTTTACCGCGGGATGTTCCAAAAGGCCGCAGAGGAGCTGAAAAGGCACCTCGCGCTGCCCTCCGCGGTGTGGGACGAGGAAAGAGCCGCGTCCATGCGCTATCTCTCGGCGTGTATGCACGCGCTGGGCGACAAGCGGAGCGCGATGTGCTGGGCGATGCGCGCCATCGCGGAAGTGCCCGAGCAGCGCGAAAACTGGTACGAGGCCGAGAAGGCCGCCTACCATGCGGAAAACTGGGAGGGCGTCGTCTACTACGGCCGGAGGGCGCTGCACATCACCACAAAGAGCCGGAGCGCCATCAACGAGGCGGAGGCATGGGGCGCGGCGCCGTGGGACCTTCTCTCCATCGGGCTGTGGCACACGGGCG
>CALDMA010000368.1 GCA_937915075.1 uncultured Oscillospiraceae bacterium | reverse complement strand
AGAATATCCTCCCCATTTTCCGTACCCTGCTCCGCAATCAGCTCAGCCATCGCCGACAAAAGGACCCGATCCGTGTGTATTGTGCTGTTATAATCCTTGGCAAGCTGCTTCGTCGAGGAGGTCAGCTCATCAAAGGAATGCCGGGTGATCTCGCTGCCTGCTATCCTTGCACAAATAAATACGGTCCCCGCCAATACGGCCGCGGTCAGCAGAGTGACCAGCAGCAGGACCCGCGAACGTATTTTGCGTTCCATTCTTGCCCCTCCCTTTAATGCTCCATCCGCTCACGCAGATAGCGCTCCGCCTCCCGCTTCGGCAGAACGCGCGAGAAATAAAAGCCCTGAATGAAGTCGCAACCCGCCGAAAGCGCAATATCCAGCTGTTCCTTTGTTTCCACGCCCTCAGACAGCACTCGGATATCCATGCTGTGAGCAAGCTGCACCAAGCCGGCAAGCAACGCCCTCCCGCGCTTCTCCTCTGCATCGAGGAGGATGCCGCGGTCGATCTTTACATAGTCGAATTGGTAGGTACACAGATCCGAAAGTGAGGAGTAACCGGCGCCCATATCGTCCAAGGCGATATGAAAGCCCAGAGCGATCAGACCATTGAGCGTTTCCGCCGCCGCGCTCCGGTCATGCACGAGGCAATCCTCCGTGATCTCGATAATAAGGCAGTCATGTGAAAAGTCATACTGCTCCGCGATCTCACGCACGCGCGGCAAGGTCTGCTCGTCCGAGAGCGACTGACGCGTAAAATTACAGGACAGGCAGAGCTTCTCCCATCCCTCGCGTCTCCATGACTGGAGCTGCGCACAGGCACAGCGGAGCATATAGAGATCATGTTCTGTGATCGTACCGGCACGGATCATCAGGTCGATGTACTTGGACGGCGGCAGCAGTCCATCCTCGGGGCTTTGCCAGCGGGATACGGTCTCCGCGCCGATGATCGCGCCGCTGCGATCCACCACAAATTGGAAGTACGGTTCAAACTCGCCCTTGGCGACGGCTTCCGTCGTGCGGCGGCGCAGCCGGTCAAGCTGCTCGCTTTCGCCGACCATACGCTTATTGCCGAACGCGCAGAGCATACCGTGACCAAAGGCATAGGCGCAGCCCTGCCGCGCGCTATAGAGCGCGGACTCGCCGCTGTAGTCCGGGTTTTCCTCCAGTGAGCAGATGCCCGCGCGGAAAGCTCCGCTGTATTCCGCGCGAAAACCCTCAAGATATGCGTTCAGCTCCCGCACCAGCGCTTCCGTATGCTGCTGTGCCGCCTCGCGGCTGCTGCGTTGGCACACCAGGGCGAACATTCCGCGCCCCACACAGGCAAGGTAATCTTCGCGCTCGCAGCCGCGCCGGAGAAACTCCGCCGCGCGGCAGAACAGCTCCTCGCGCTCCGCCTCGCCGCAGCGATGCTCCAGCGAGGTCATGTCGCAGCCGACGCAGACGACATAGGTAAGGCTCCGCAGCGGGGCGGGGAGCAGCGTTTCCATGCAATGCAGATAAAAGCGGTCATTTCCGATGCCGTAGCGCGGATCGATGAGGGCGTCAGCCTTTTGCTCGGCACGCTTTTTTCGCGCAAAGACTATCAGCGCGACCGCCGCGGCAAGCATCGCCGCGATCAATGCGGCGAGCGTAATGAGCCATCTGGTACGGTAGGCCTCCGCGCCGCTGCGATTCGTATAGTCCGCCAGGACGCCGACGCTCTCCGCGCCGGAGAGGTCCTCCAGCGCTTGTGCAAGCGCTTCGGCCCGTTCCGGTGTGAGTGTGTTGGTAAAGCCGACATATATCGCGCGCTCTGCGCCGTCATGTTCTACCGTGCAAAGCAGCACTTGACGGCGCATCGCGCCGCTGTCGACTACGCCGGAGGGATAGGCGGAAATAATGTCCGCCTGCCGGTTTGCGGTCTGCTGCGCCTGTGTTGTGCTTTTGCTGTACGGAAGATAAACGAGATCGTACCCCGTTTGCTCGCTCAGGCGCTCGTATAGCTCCGGCAGCAATCCGACATAGCATCCCCTGCTGCGGTCATAGGACTCGATGGGGTAGAGATCGGCGTTTCCCGAAATGAGAAGCGTCTCCCTCGCGCTTGCATCCTGCATACAGAACAGCAGCGCTCCGATCGTCAGCACGGCGCAGAGCGTGATTTCCAAGAGCTTTTTTCGGCGCACAGGCGGTCCCCCTTTTATTTCAAATCGATCTTGCGGCGCTCGATGCGCCCCCAGCTGAGTTTTTTCTTCCTATAGCCGATAAAGGCCGTGCAGCGCACCCACGCGAGAATAAAGCGCAGGAACACCAGTTCAAAGAGGCACAGACAGATGGCCTTGAATCCGTCGCCGAACGAGAGCGTGAGGTCCGCCGTGTAGATGCGCGAGAAAAAGGCGGTAAGCGTCAGGACCGAGCCGAACACGGCGTAGATCAGGAAAAAGAGCAGCATAAACGGGACGTTGATCAAATCGAACCACCACGCGAGCACCATTGTAAAAACGCCGAATATCTCAATAAACGGCGAAAGCAGCTCGTAAATGAGGAAATAGAGATAGGAAACAAAGCTCACCGCACCGAACCTGTGATTGGAAAACATGACGCGATGCTTGTACATACTCTGGAACAGGCCCAGATGCCAGCGCTTACGCTGCTTGCACAGGTCGCGCAGCCGCTCGGGCGCCTGCGTCCAGCAGATCGCATCGGCTGCGTAGCGAATGGCATAGTCGATGTTGTTGACCGTGCAGTATTCGTGCAGCTTGACCACAAGCTCCATATCCTCGCCCATCGTTCCGCTGTCATACCCCCCTGCCGCGATGACGGTATCCTTTTTGAACAGCCCAAAGGCGCCGGAAATGATGAGCGAGCCGTTGAAGCGGTCAAAGAGGATGCGGGAGGCAAGAAACGAGCGGTCATATTCCAGCACCTGCATGAAGGCGAGAATATTGCGCGGCAGCCGGTAATGCTTCACCCGTCCGTTTTCCAGCTCAACGTCGTTGGAGATGCGGACGATGCCGCCAACCGCCACCACATTGCCGTTCTCCAGGATCGGCTGGGCGATGCGGCGCAGAGAGTCGTACTGCAGAACGGAGTCCGCGTCCATGCAGATAAAGTACGGGAAATTTGCGGCGTTGATGCCCATGTTCAGCGCGTCCGCCTTGCCGCCGTTCTTCTTGCGGATGAGCGTCACCGGCACCTTCTGTGCGCGTGTTTCATAGACGTATTCCTCGCGCTGACAGTTGATCTGCCGGCGGATGGGCCGGTGAACAAGGTGCATATCAAATGTCTCAGCCAGCACCTCCGAGGTGCGGTCCTTCGATCCGTCGTCCACCACAATGATCTCATAGGCGCGGTATTCCAGCGTCAGCAGCGAGCGCACGGTGTCCGCTACGGTGACCTCCTCATTGTAGGCTGGAACGATGATACTGATGGGCAGATAATAATCCGAGGGCAGGATGCTTTTAAGCATTTCCTGCCGGCGGTGCTTGTACAGCTCAAGTGAGCCGACGACGACCGACAGAAACAGAAAGGTCGAGTAGCCGATCAGATAAGCGATAAAGAAATAGCCCACCCACTCAAGAAACAGCTTTATACCGTCGTACATACTGCGTCCTCCTTTCGCTCCTCCAGCTCCCGCACATCAAAGCGATAGCGCAGGATCTCGGAGGCGTAGCGGTCGTGCCCCTCGATCACGTCGATCAGATCGCGGTAGCCGTAGCCGAGCCGCTCCAGACTTTTTGACGCGTTGAAGCGGATATACCAGTTGGGATGATAGAGGTTCCCCTTCAGCACCGCTGCAGTTTCCGCCCCGGGATAGCTCGCCAGTACAAAGGACGCAATGGCCGCGTACTCCCAGCGCGCGTTTTCCGAGGGCGTCGCATAGCGCAGCAGATCGGAATAGGCGGGCGGATAGGGATAGCGGCCAAGATAGCGCAGACAGGCAAAGCGCACCTCGTCGTCCCGCGCGGGATCGTTGAGGAGCGCGTGCATTTTCTCGCAGTATGCGCCGGAGGAAAAACGGAAATAGTTGAGCAGCGTCACCTGCATCCACGGCTGAAACGCATCAAATGCCTCCCAAAGCGCGTCGGCAAGCTCCCGTGTGTCGCCCGTGTAGTTCAGCAAGCCGTCGGAGAGGAGCTTGCTGTGATAATAGAGGCTGCTCGCGTCGATGATCCGCAGCGCACGCACAAGGACAGCGGGATCGCCCGCCGTGTAGAGCGCCTGCATGGCATTCTCGCGGCAGTAGATGCTCGATTCATGCAGCAGGTCGAGCAGCATCGTTTTCAGCACCTCGCTTTCCTGCCCATCGAGGAGCCGGTATTTCCGGATGATATACGGAAAATACGCCGCCTCGATCTCATCGCGGCGGCAGTAATCCTCCGCCAGCTCGATCGTCACACCGTTAAGCGCCGTCAGATAGGAGCGTGTCAGCTCCGGCCGCCTCACGCACAGGCGCTCCAGCGCGGCGTCAAAGGCCGCCATGCCGTTCACACGGCGCAGTTTCCGCTCCATGAAGCGCAGATGCCTCTCGCTGACCGCTCCGGTCTCCGCGAGACGGTCAAGCTCCCGCGAGACCGTCAGCTCAAGGCGGATGCCGTCGCGGAAGGACCGATGCTCTCTGCGCCGCGAAAGGAGCGCCGTTGCAATGTTAAAGAGGATCATGCCGGCGCACATACCGAGGTAAATGTAAATCAGAATTTCAACAGGCACCGGCGCTCTCCCCTTTCTCTTTCTTACCGCCAGAGTCTCCGCATCGCATCATACGAAGCCTTCAGCCGTTCGTGATAAGCTACCCTGTTCCCCCAGCTCTCGAGCGCGGCGGGACAGAGCGCCGTGCGCCCCTCGTCCTCACCGTCTGTCAGGCCCAGGTACATCGTATCGATCGTAATGTATTCCACACCGTAGTTGTCATCGTAATAATCATCGTGAATGCTCATGCGGGAGGGATCGGCAAAGTTCAGCAGCTGCCAGGGCAGCTTCAGCTCCACATAGTCGCCCGCAAAGATAAAGTCGGCCAATGAGTTGAAATCGGGCGACGACGGGTTTGCGTTTCCGTAGAGCAGCCTGCCGGTTTCATAAACCTCCGAGCTGGCCTGCCAGTTTCCGGTGAGCAGCGGCGTGGCCGTCTGGAGCATCAATTCGATGGGCTTGAACAGCGGCGTGTCCGCGTCCGGCGGGTCAAGGTATGCGTCATCATCGTGCGTTTCATGATAGAACATGGCCCGCAGCACCTCATAGCGCTCCTGCACCACAAGGCGGCTGTTTTCCCTTCCGTCGATGGCAAGGACGAAGTCAGCCGCGCGGTCAAAGCGCAGGCCGTAGTTTTCACAGTAGGTGCTGCCGGTCTTCGGCGTGGTGTCGATGGGGATAAATATCCGCTTTTCCCCGTTTGCAAAGCCCTTCTGATAGGCCAGGAGGTAGATATAGCGCTCATCGTACTTCATGGAAAGCGCTCGCTCACCCGTGTCGAGGAGCTTATCCTCCTCCGTCCACTCCGAGAGGTCGCCGTCCACATAGCAGACGCTCTCCTCCTCGCCGGGGTCGAAGGAAAGCAGGCCGAAATACTGCTCGTTGGTCTGATAGTCGCTCCAGTACGGCGTGCGCTGGAGATTCACCGCGTGCATGGTGTTCCATGTCCGCTTGAACCATTCATCCTGCCAGGTAAACACACAGCCGCCCGCGCAGCCGGACGTCATAATATCCTCCCAGCATTCCGCAAGGGCCTGCCCCTGCTCCTGCTCGGACATATGACCCTGATTGCGGCCGGTGTTCTGGTCCCTCTGCGCCATGCCGCGTCCCGTAGACACGCCGAACTCGGAGATAACGACAGGCATTGTATGATGCCGCCGCAGTACGCGCAGATAGGCAAGATAGGTATTGACCGCGCCGGCCCCATCGTAAAAGTCCTCCTGCCGGAGCAGCTCGCTGATGGGCGTACCAGCGCCGGTCTCCACACGGGAAACGACTGCCTTCCCATCCCAGACAGGCTTGTTGTCCATTTCCGCGCGGTTGAGGATATAATTGAGATAGTCCGGATAGTAGGGATAGACATGATAGGAAACGAATTGTCCGGCAAGAAAGGCGTCCTCTGCACGGATATGCTCCACATCCACCTGCGCGCACTTCATAAAAAAGGTCGTGATATCCTCCGGGTAGAGGAACGGATCGGTGGTCGGCCAGTTGGAAAAGGCGACGAGACGCTGGCTCTTATAGCGGCGGCTCTCGTATTCAATGATCCGGTCGCCCGCCTGCGCCAGCATGGACTCAAAGGCGGAGGCGTCCTCCGTCGCGGAGAGATACGCGCCCTGATAAGGCGCCATATCGGGATACTTGTGGTCGGTGTAGGCGACGGTCACATCCTCCCACTCCACACCGAGGATATAGCCGATGACCCAGCGGGAAACGTCCTTGGTGTAGAAGCCGGAGCCCGTTCCGCGCCCCAACGATATTCTGCGGTTTCCGTGCAGGACGTCGACCAGCGTGCGCCCATCCTCAATGAACGCATCGAGGAAGTCCTTATCGTAGGCATCGCGGTGGGAATTCTGCACATAGTCGTTGACCCACACGCCATGGATCAGCCAGAGCGGCTCCTCGCCGTTCTCCTCGCGCAGCGTGTTGTATTCATAGAAGGCATTATAAAAATCGTCGTGCAGCGTAATGTAAACGCGCACGGTATTGGCCCCCATCTCCTGCATCTGCCCGAACCAGCGCAGGTAGGTTTCTTTGTCGATGGCGTAGTCCGTCGCCCACTCGCCCGGAAGGCCGACGCCGAGGTTTACGCCCTTGACGGTAAACGGCTCGGGGCCGCTGCCGCGATCCATGTAGATGCTTTGCGTATCCGTGGTCATAAAGGTCGTCACCGGCTCGTCCGGCTTCAGGTCGATGTACCATCCCAGTCGGTAGCGCGCCGTGTCATAAGCAAGGTAGAGCAGGATCAGAGCGGAAAGCGCGATGATAAACTTTTTCACGGCTCCGCCCTCGCTTTCTCAGTGGTTGAATTTCTTATTTCTGGATTCGTGGCTGTATTGGCGCAGAATGTCGATATGCTCGTCCATCCACGCGCCGCGCTCCGTGCAGAAGCGCTTCATCTGCGCGACGGCCCCGGCGTGCGTGTGCGGGTTTCGCTCTGCGGGTGAGATCATATCCTTATCCAGCGCGTAGCCCCAGACGGAGAAATTGCGGTCGACAGCGGGGCCGAGCCATTCCACCACGGCATCCATATAGCCGTTGAGATATGCATCGCTCAGGACGCTCTGCCGCAGCGCACGGTAGCGCTCGATCACGGCGTTCATAAAGTCCTCGTCCTTGCTGAGCATATAGTACCAGACATTGTATTGCAGCTCGAAATGCTGCGGCTCTGTGACCGGATGACTGTAGTTGTCACAGGCAGAGTTGAAGTCCCAAATGCACATTTTGTATTTGCCGCGCACATCCCTGTAGATATAGGTGGAAAGCCAGCCTGCATCATAGTTGCAGGTAAACTCGTTGAGAATAAAGTAGTCCACAAAGGAATTCATGTCCGCCTGCTCCCACCATGCATAGGGCTCGGTATCATAGTCATAGGAGTAGAGTGACTTTTCAAAGTCGGAGAAATCCTGTGCGATCCATGCCGTGCGCTCCGGCGTAAGCCATTTTGTTCCCGGATAGATGATGTCCATATCCTGCAGATTTCGCAGGGCGTACTGGGAAAAGGTCTCAATGTTCTTTACCTCGTTGCCGCTGCCGCGGTCAAGACGCAGAACGTAGCTCGTCTGCACCGTGTCCTTCGACGGCTCCGTGAGCTTCAAGCGGGCGTCCGCGCCGGAGCTGATCGTCTCCGTCATAACATAAAGCCCCTGATACACTCCGTTGAGCAGCACCTCGCAGAAACGCACATTCGGCGCGTAGTCCATGATCTCGCCCGCAAGATTGTACCACATATAATTGCGGATGAGTGTTTTATCGAGGTACGGTCCGTGCAGCGCCCACTCGTCGAAGGCATCCATCCCCAGCATGGCGACATCGCGCGAGGCCGTGCCGTCGTCCGTCAGCGTTTTGACAAGATAGCTGTACTTATCAAAATAGCGCGAGGAGTTGCCTCGCACTCGAATGTCAATGACGCTCTGAAGCGTCGGTGTATCGGCGGGGTGATTGTTGCCCTCGGCATGATCCACTACCGAGACGGACGCGCGCAGCAGCGTACTTCCGTCTGCGGTCGTGGTGAAGGCATCGTCCTTACGGCCGCTGCCGCCGCTCGGGATGGGAACGCCGGGGATCTCCGTGCCGCCGGTGTCGATGAGAACGAGCGGCAAATGAGAGCAGAGCATATCTTCTCCGTGGTCGGCACAGGGTGTGTAGGCGGGGCGCTCGAGATGCTGATGATAGCGCGGGTGCTCATCGGTCAGCACGGCTGACAGGTTTGTTGCGGATAGGAGGAGCAGCAGCGCACAGGCCGCAAGAGCCATTCGCTTGTATTTCATGTTCTTCTCCGCTCCCCTCTTTCCGGTTTTTCAGTTCGACACCTCGTCGTTCTGCATGACAAGATTGACATAGTCGATGCTTCCCAGCGAATAAATGCTGCCGGGAATGTCCGGCGTTGTCTGCTCCGCGCGGCGCAGGAGCTTTTGCGTGATCTCGTAGATCAGCTCGACCGTATCCTCCGTCGTGTTTTCCACACGCAGCGTCGCTTTGGCACGAAAGAGCTTGTAGACCTGCGCCTTGATCGGCTCCTGCTTGCTGCGGTGGGCGCGGATGATGAGCAGCATCCGGTTATCGCTCTTGATGCAGCCGAGCAGCAGGATCACCGCGAAGGTCACGGCGCTGCCGATGCAGGCCACGGCATAATCGCCCACGCCGCAGCAGATGCCGACAATGATGGACCAGAAGATGTATACCGTATCGCGCGAGTCCTTGATGGCCGTGCGGAAGCGGACGATGGACAGCGCGCCCACCATACCGAGAGACAGCGCGATGTTGTTGCCGATGACGGTCATGACCGTCCCCGTCAGCACCGCGAGAATGACGAGCGAGGCGTTGAACTTGCGGCTGTAGATCGTCCCGCGGTGGGAGATGGCGTAAGACAGGAAGATGAAAAAGCCCATCACGGCGGCAAGGACGATATTGAGCAGAATATCCTCCCACGACATATCGCGGGGTGTGGTAAAAAGGTTCAGGATCTGTTGTCTCATGGTGTTTTCCTCCTATAGCCTTGTCTGACATCCGTTTTGGCGGGCAAGCACATATTTGCTGACGGAAAGCTCACTGCGGTCCACGCTGTTGATCGGCTCGCGAAGGGAATCGAGCAGAAAGCCGTTGTACTTGACCTCGAGCACCACGCAGTATGGGTCGAGCACAGGGTTCATGTTCAGCCGCGGCGAAAAAAGGTCGAAGCAGCTCTCGGTAGAAACAATGCGGCTGTCAAAGGTAATGCGTATTTTGTTCTCCTTGGCGATAAATGCCTTGCGGTCATATTCTACGATCGTTTTGGGACGATAGCACCGGCTGTGCATCAGCGCGTAGCACTCCGCGGCAAAAGACTCCGGATACCGCAGCAGCGGCGCGTAGTCACCGCGCGTGAGCGCCTGGGCATCCTCCCGTGTCACGCGCAGAGAGCGTTTGAGCTGACTTGCGCCCTGCTTCTGCTTCATCTCCAGCATGGCGAAGTCTGCCGCCGGATCATAGCAGCGCAGGCGCAGCTTGCGCCGCAGCTCCACGCCAGCCGCCTTTTCGCAGAAGTCTCTGTCGTCAAGCGTATCGAAGTAAAGTGAGCGGACAGGGTAGCCGCTTATGCCGTTGTGCAGGTCCTCGTGCATGACCTGCGCGAGCCGATGGCAGGCTTGCAGCGCCTCCGGCAGCGAGATCAGATATTTCTTTTCCTCGCGGAACACGCGGTTCACCGATGTTCCCTCCTTTCGCAGAGAAAGAAACTGACCGCAGCCCTGTTAAGAGTGCGGCCGGTCGATCATGGGGGCTCTCCCGCTCAGGCACACGGCCTTGCATCACCGTCTTTCGACGCTTTTCCCTTTGATTATACAGAGCTGCGCCGTATAAGTAAAGTCCTTTCTGGCATTTGCGGCATTTGGCGTGTGTCTTTGTTGTGTGTCGCCGTTTGCGATTCGTCTGTCAGTCTTACAATTCTTCCGCCTTGAACGTGGTATACCCCTCGTAATAATAGCTATGGTCGATGCCCTTCATAAAAATCTCGCGGCTATTGACGTCATTGGTCAAAGCCGCCTTCAGCAGCACCTTGATCTCCACGTCCTTGATGGGGCTGCGCTCCATGGCCGGCAGGTAGTCCTCTTTATCGACCTTGCTCCAGTCTACCACCTGTCCAATACCTGCCTTCAGCATTTGGTCGAGCCACAGGCGGGTACTGCGGCCGTTGCCCTCTCGGAACGGGTGAGCAATATTCATCTCCACATACTTCTCGATGATCTCATCATAGGTGGACTGCGGCATCTTGTCGATGTTGGTCAGTGCCGCCTCCAGATACATCAAAGGGGCAAAACGGAAGTTTCCTTTCGCCAAATTTACCGTGCGGAGCTTCCCGGCAAAGTTGTAAATATCCCCGAAAAGCGCCCTGTGAATGGCTTGCAGCGATGTGAACTTGCCGGGCTCCAGCTTGTCCAGAGCGCCGCTTTCAAACAGTTCTACGGCCTTCTTCTTGCTGATACGCTCCTCCTCACGGGCAAGCTCGGCGGAGTTGGTGATGCCAAGTTTATTTTCAAGTGCCATTACGGGCCTCCATGCTTTTATAAAATAGTTTCTTAGAGCGTATTCAGAAGATCGGCGTATCGCTCACAGATGCTTTTTTCCAGCTTTTCAAAGGCCGGAATAAAGCGGCTGATGATCTCCTGTGCCAGTGCTTTCGCGGCATTTCCATCGTAAATATGTGCCATATTGTTGCGCTGGGAGAGCATATCCAGCCACACATCCTCCTCTATGCAAGGGTAATACTGGTACGCCTGCTTGATAATTTCACGTGGGGAGCCTGTCTTAGCGGCGTCGATGCCTTCATAAGTCAACAGCTCTTTTAAGACCTTCCAGCCTAATTCAAACTGAATGGAAAACTTGTCAATGATGCCGCTGATAATAAACTCGTTGCTGAGATCCTGCTGATCAGAGCGCCGCAGAACATCTAAATTTTTACGGTAGTTATCAAACTTTTTCATAGAGCAATACTCCCTCCTTGTTGATGGCTTCCCGCAATTCCGGGGACAGATCAGAACATAGATCAACCACATCAAAGGTCAGCAGCGTATGCGTTTCTTCCTCAACATCCAGCCTGAACCGGCATACATCGCCTCCCTGCACAGCTAAATCAATATCGCTTGTGCGGCGGAAGTCCCCTCGTGCGCGGGAACCGAATAGGATCACTGTTTTGATGTGATGTCTATTTGCCAGATCATTGATCTGGCAAATAACCGTTGGCTCAATTCCGTACCTGGTCATCCCATCAACTCCTTCGATAAGCCTTTAAGCTCGCTGACCATTCTGCCTATAATCTATAAGATAATTATACCATAAAACGCCATCTCCACAAGTGAAAGAAAGCAAAATTGTTAGCGCCGGGAGAAAATCGCCATTTTGA
>CALDMA010000367.1 GCA_937915075.1 uncultured Oscillospiraceae bacterium | reverse complement strand
CGGTATTAGAATGACCGGAGCAAATGAATTGCCCCTCCGCCAAAATTTTGCTCTGCAAAACGCTTGTGCGGCGCAGCTGCGCCGCGCACAGCACCGCTCCAAGCAAAAAAAGAGACACGCTTTGCGTGTCTCTTTTTTTTCGTTTGCAGTTATTCGGTGACGAAGGGCAGCAGAGCGATCTGACGGGCGCGCTTGATCGCCTCGGTCAGCTGACGCTGATGCATGGCACAGGTGCCGGTGGTCCTGCGGGGCAGGATCTTAGAGCGCTCGGAAATGAAGCGGCGCAGCTTGGCGGCATCCTTGTAGTCGATATATTCGCACTTGTCAACGCAGAACTGGCAGACCTTGCGGCGCTTGCGGTTCGCAGGGGCACCGGCGCGAGGGGCCTTGTTTTCGCGTTCCATAGCCATGGAAGTATCCTCCTTTATAGATTTTGTCAGAACGGGAGCTCCCCGTCCTCTTCGATCTCGGCGAAGCCGCCGCCCGCGGGGGCGGAGTAGGTGGAAGCGGGCGAGCCGTAAGCCGGGGGCGCATAATCGCCGCCGGAGGCTCCGTCGCGCTTGCTGTCGCCGAAGTATACGTTGTCGGCAACCACTTCCGCGCTGCGGCGGTTGTTGCCGTCCTTATCTTTCCAGTCGCGGATCTGCAGCCGGCCCTCGACCACGGCCATGCGGCCCTTGGCGAAATACTGGCAGACAAATTCGGCGGTCTGGCGCCAGGCAACGACGTCAATGAAATCCGTCGCCTTTTCGCCGCTCTCGCGGCTCTTGAAGTCGCGGTCCACGGCGAGGGAGAAGGACGTCACGGCCGTCCCGGTCTGCGTGCGGCGCAGCTCGGGATCACGGGTCAGACGGCCCATGATAACGACACGATTGAGTGACATGTTCTTTCCTCCTTATTCGTCCTTGCAGACGATCATGGAACGGATGACGCCGTCGGTAATGCGAAGGATACGGTCCAGCTCCTTGGGGAACTCGGGCGCGCTGGTGAAGGAGATCAACACATAGTAGCCTTCGGTAATGTAGTTGATCGCGTAAGCGAGCTTGCGCTTGCCCCACTCCTCCACTTCCATCGCGGAGCTGTTCTGCTCCACCAGGGTCTTGAACTTCTCGGTCAGCGCGGCAACGCCTTCCTCACCCTGTGCGGGGTCGATGATGAAAACGACCTCATAGTTAGCGGAAATCTTAGCCAATTTCTTGCACCTCCTTTTGGACTGATGGCCCACACGTCCTTCGTGTGAGCAAGGATATGCCTATGGTGAGACCATAAGCTCTACTATTATACAAAAAACGAGCGGAAAGTCAAGCCTTTCCCGCGCTTTTTCAAAATATTTTTGCTCGGAATATCCGCCCCGCCGAGTGCATAGGTTTGTCCCGAGGTGACGATCATGCAGAAGATATCGCGGAGATCCAAGCTGCGCGGCGTCCCGCGCATCGCGCTCGCCGCGGCGCTCGCGGCACTGACGCTCTGGACGGTCGGCGTGGCCGCCACGGCGCACAGCCTGTCCGACGCCGCCGAACGGCTGCGGCAGGAGACCGTGCTCCCGCTCGCCCTGCTGCGCTATGAGATGGGCGGCGAGGAAACGGACGAGCTCTCCTTCGGCGCATCGCTCGCGCTGAGTCTGACGCCCATTCTTGCCGACGCGCGCAGCGAGGTGACGCAGGCGTGGTCGAGCGAGCTGCAGCTCCCGCCCGATGAAACCAAGCCCGACACCGAGGACCACGAGGGTACCGTGCTCACCGACCCGAAGCAAGGGGAGACCGTTCCGCGCGGCGCGGACAACGGCGTGCCGTCCCGCACGCTCCGGGTCGGCGACCCGAGCGGCTATACGGTGCTGGGAAACGTCTATATCAACAACGGCTCAAAATGTACGCTGGACGCTTCGCAGCTCACGGGAGCGCCCGCCGCGGCGGAATGTCCCGCCGACAGCCCGCAGGTGCTCATCATCCATACGCATGGCACGGAGGCCTATACCATGCCGGCAGGAGAGGAGTACGAAGCGAGCGACGACCACCGCACGCTCGAAAAAGAAAAGAACATGATCCGCGTCGGCGACGAGATCGCCCGCGTCCTGACGGACGCCGGTCTCGGCGTGCTCCACGACCGCGAGCTCTACGACTACCCCAACTATTCCGGCGCGTACAACCGCTCGCTCGCCGCCATCGAGAAATACCGCGCGGAATATCCCTCACTCCTCTACATTTTAGACGTTCACCGCGACGCCGTAGCCGACAGCGAGGGCAACAACTATAAGCTTCTGTGCGCCGAGGAGCCGGGGGCCGCTCAGCTGGAATTCGTCATCGGCTCGTCCGGCGGCGGGCTGGAGCATCCCGACTGGCGCGAAAACCTCAAGCTCGCCTGCGCCGTGCAGGAGACGCTGTACGCAAAATACCCCACGCTCATGCGTCCCGTCACGGTGCGCAACTCGCGCTACAACCAGCAGGTCACGGCCGGCTCTCTGCTCATCGAGGTCGGCACGGCGGGCAACTCGCTCGACGAGGCGCTTGCCGCCGCGCGGCTCTTCGCCGCGGGCTTTGCCGAAACCGTGCTGGCATAGGAAAGAAGAGGTCCCGTTTCCGGGACCTCTTCGGCTGTCTTTCGCTTATTCGTAGATGGGATACTTCTTGGTCAGGGCGACGACGGCCTCCTGCGCGGCGGTCTTATTGCCCTCGAAGTCACGGGCGACCATGCCCATGATGCGGGCGATCTCCTTCATGTCCTCTTCCTTCAGACCGCGGGTGGTGGCGGCGGGGGTGCCGACGCGGATGCCGGAGGTGACGAACGGCTTTTCGGGGTCGTTGGGGATGGCGTTCTTGTTGACGGTGATGAAGCACTCGTCGAGGCGGTGCTCGATCTCCTTGCCGGTGATGTTGAAGTTGCGGACGTCAACGAGCATGAGGTGGTTGTCCGTGCCGCCGGAGACGAGACGGAAGCCTTCCTTCATCAGACCGTCGGCGAGGATGGCGGCGTTCTTCACGACCTGCTCGCCGTAGGCCTTGAACTCGGGCTTGAGGGCCTCGCCGAAGCAGATGGCCTTGGCCGCGATGATGTGCTCGAGCGGGCCGCCCTGGGTGCCGGGGAACACGGCGGAGTCGATCTTCTTGGCGAGGTTGATGGTCTCCATCTCGCCGGTCTCGATGTTCTTCTTGGTGATCTCGTTCTTGCAGAGGATCAGACCGCCGCGGGGGCCGCGGAGGGTCTTATGCGTGGTGGAGGTGACCACGTCGGCATAGGGCACGGGGTTCATGTGGACGCCCGCGGCGACGAGGCCGGCGATGTGCGCCATATCGACCATGAGGTACGCGCCGACGGAATCGGCGATCTCACGGAACTTGGCGAAGTCGATCTTGCGGGGATAGGCGGAGGCGCCCGCGAGGATCATCTTGGGCTTGCACTCCTGCGCGATGCGGTAGAGCTCGTCGTAGTCGATCTGCTCGGTCTCATCGTTGAGGGAGTAGGGGACCTGATGGAAATACTGGCCGGAGATGTTGACCGGGCTGCCGTGGGACAGGTGACCGCCGTGGGCGAGGTTCATGCCCATGTAGGTGTCGCCGGGCTGGAGCATGGCCTTGAACGCGGCAAGGTTCGCGCTCGCGCCGGAGTGGGGCTGGACGTTCGCGTGCTCGGCGCCGAAGAGCTTGCAGGCGCGCTGACGGGCGATCTCCTCGGTCTCGTCGACGCAGTAGCAGCCGCCGTAGTAGCGCTTGCCGGGATAGCCCTCGGCATACTTGTTGGTCAGGCAGGTGCCCATCGCCAGCATAACGGCGGGGGAGACGATGTTCTCCGAGGCGATCAGCTCGATGTTGCGCTGCTCGCGGTGGTACTCGTTCTCGATGGTCGCGCCGACCTCGGGATCGTACTGGGACAGGTAAGCCATGGTTTCCTTGATCATGATGAAAGTTCCTCCTCTTTAATGATGACCGGAAATGTTGTGCAGACGGGCGGCGCGCGGGCCGGCCCATTTGTCGTCCTATTTTGTAGGATAGCAAAAAAAGCGCCGCACTGTCAAGAAAAAAGCCGCGCCGCGCCCGCGTGTTTTGTAAGAAATAAACGCGCCCTCGCCTTAAAAAAGAAAATTCGCGGAAAAACCGCGCTTTCCCGTGTGAAATTGCTTGACGATGGGCAGAGAGTTTGCTATTCTATATATGTATTTTTACACAAAAATACGCTTTGGCAGAGTAGGAAGTCATGTGTTTGCGCCCAACGGGCGCGCAGTGCCGCCGGGACGGGAAGTTGCCCGGCGGACGAAAAACCCCGGTTTGCAGTATGGCTTTCGCATTCCGCTCGCCACTCCAGAAGAGACATGAGACCTCTTTTCTGCGTGGCTCCTGCCGTAAGGGGAGGGGGGTCATCTGTGCCCTCTCCAAGCTGCCACGCTCCGCGCGGGATAATGAACGCCCGCGGCGGAAGCTCAAACTGTTTGAGGAGGAATCGTCTCATGTCGCCCACATCCATCGTTCTCTGCATGGCCGCCTGCCTGGTCGGGCTGGTCGCCGCGCTCATCGTCGTCAACCGCTTCGGCTCCATGTCCACGCGCAAGCTGGTGGTCATCGCCATGATGGTCGCCGTCTACGTCGTGCTCAACACCGTCGGCACGATCCGCCTCGGCTGGATCAACATTTCCGTTTCCGCCCTGCCCATCATCGTCGGCGCTCTGCTCTACGGCCCGGGCGGCGGGCTGATGGTCGGTCTGGTCGGCGCCTTTCTCGGCCAGCTGATGACCTACGGCGTCACCGCGACCACCGTGCTGTGGATCATTCCCCCGGCGGTGCGCGGCCTGCTCATCGGTCTGTACGCCAAGCGCTGCGGCTATGCGCTCTCGCGCAGGCAGCTCGTCGGCGTGCTGATCGTCACCTCGCTCGTCGTCACGCTTCTCAACACCGGCGCAATCTATCTCGACAGCGTGATCTACGGCTACTACACCTACGCCTATGTGTTCGGCAAGGTCGGCATCCGCATCGTTTCCGGCGCGGTCACCGCGGTCGCCATGGCCTTCGTCACCCCGCCGGTGCTCGATATGCTCAAGCGCTCCCTGCGCGCCGCGCAGAGGGCTTGACCCTTTTCCCGCGCAGCCCCAAATTCAGTTCTGTAAGGAGGACCTGTTATGTACGGAAGCAAGATGAAGTCGGAGGAGACCGATCATCTGTTTGAAGCCATTCTCTCGCTCAAGGACCTTGAGGAGTGCTATCGCTTCTTCGACGATTTGTGCACCTTCAGCGAGATTCAGGCCATGACCCAGCGCCTGCAGGTCGCCGAAATGCTGGAGGCAGGCAATACCTTCTCCCAGATCTCCAAGGAGATCGGCGTGTCCTCCGCCACCATCACGCGCGTCAACAAGTGCATCAGCTACGGCGCGGACGGCTACAAGATCGTTCTCAAGCGCATGAAGGAGAAGCACGCGCACGAATAAGGCTTTCCATACCGCATCCGCCCCTGCCGAACGGCAGGGGCTTTCTTCCTTTTTGCCGCTTCACTAATTAGCAGAGCAGCAAAGCGCCTCAGTATCGTCAAAAGTTACAGAAAAAGACAAAAATAATCCGGAAATTTATTGATTTTTTGTGAACGCCTATGATATAATACAAAAGCTGGTTCCGCAGAGCACGGTGATTTTGTCAAAGCGGACGATCCTCACCGTGCAGAACGCCTGAGCGGGCGTCTGCGGAGCCGAACCGGAACGAAAGCGCAAAGCGGCAGGTGAGAAGCGCCGTTTGCCCAACGGCGGCCGCGACGCGGTTTCGTTTCCAACTCCGTATGTGGGGCTCCCTCCCGGATACGGAGCGTCCACAGCTTGTTGCACTGATCTGTTATGCAGAAAGGAGGGCAATCGGAAGAGACCTTGTGTGTGGGGATGATCTCCGCCGTGCGGCGGTCGTCTCAGGTATCGTTCGAGCTTACGCAACAAACTAAAATCTTATTTTTAAAGAGAGAGGTATCATCTAATGGCAAATGAAAAGAAAACCGCACGGGAACCCAGTTTTATTCTGGCGTTAGTTCCCATCGTTGCGATGATCGGGTTCATGCTTTACTGCTTCCTCGGTCATTCCGAAACCGGCTACCATGACGCGCACCTGCCTCTGGTCATGTCCATCATCGTCGCCTGCATCGTCGGCTTCATCTGCGGCCACTCCTTCCAGGAGATGCTCGCCGGTATGGTCGAGCGTCTGGCGGCTTCCATGGAAGCGGTCCTGATCCTCGCCACCGTCGGCTTCCTGGTCACCAGCTTCATGCTCTCCGGCGCGATCCCCACCATGATCGTCTACGGTCTTGATCTGCTGACCCCAAAGCTGTTCCTGCCCATCGGCTGCATCCTCTGCGCCATCGTCGGCATGGCGTGCGGCTCCTCCTGGACCACCACCGCCACCATCGGCCTTGCCTTCCTCGGCATCGGCGCCGGCCTCGGCATCCCCGCCCCCATCACCGCCGGTATGATCATCTCCGGCGCGTATGTCGGCGATAAGTTCTCCCCCCTGTCCGACACCACCAACCTCGCTGCCGCCGTCGCTGAGACCGGCCTGTTCGATCACGTCACCGCGATGGTCTCCACCACCGGCCCGACCCTGCTGATCTCCCTCGTGCTCTACACCATCCTCGGCCTGAACGTTGACACCAGCGCCTATGACGCTACGGTCGCCGAAGGCATCCAGGAAGCGTTCCGCGGTGCGTTCACCATCAGCCCCATCCTGCTTCTCCCCATCATCGTCGTTATCGTGATGTGCATTCTGCGCGTGCCCGGCCTGGTCGGCATTGCCATCTCCGTCGCCACCGCCGTCGTCTTCATGCTCATCTTCCAGTCCACCGACATTTACTACAGCCGCTCCCTCGGCGACATCTTCGATGTCCTGCACTATGGCCACGCTGTCGAGACCGGCAATGCGGTCGCTGACTCCATCCTCGGCAAGGCCAAGGGCATGGACGGCATGATGTGGACCATCAACCTCATCCTCGTCGCGCTCGCCTACGGCGGCGCCCTTGAGCGCTGCGGCTGTATCGAGAAGCTCTTCGGCGGCCTCAAGCACAAGATCCACTCCGTCGGCAGCCTGATTCTCGCCACCCTGCTGACCTCCATCTTCTGCGACGCCACCATGTGCGACCAGTTCCTCGGCATTGGCGTTCCCGCCCCCATCTATGTTGACAAGTACGATGAGCTCGGCCTCGGCCGCAATATGCTCTCCCGTACTCTGGAAGATGCCGGTACCCTCTGGGCCGTCATGTTCCCCTGGACCGGCTGCGGCGCTTATCAGCAGGGCGTGCTCGGCATGAGCTCCTTCGTCTTCTTCCCCTATGCCTTCGTCAACCTGCTCAACCCCATCTACGCCTATGTTACCGCCATGCTCGGCCGCAACATCTTCTGGGCTGACGGCTCCTACACCAACCTGTTCGGCAAGACCAAGGCCGGCAAGCCCGCCGGTGCTCCCGAGGAGGCTCACGCCAAGGCCGTTGCGAACCTCGAGGCTCGCCGTGCTGCCGGCAAGGCCCCCAAGATCAACGCGTGATCTGCTTCTTACATAAGGCGTGCGTCCCGCACGCACGCCTTACCCCGTTTTAGAAAGGAACTGCCATCGTGAGACAATCGCTTCCCTGGGAATCCGTTCCACCCCCGATCTACGTTTCGCGCCCGCCCAAGCCGCGGAAAAAGTGGGTCACCGTCGGCGGCTGGATACTGGTCGTCCTCCTGCTGCTGTTCGGCCTGATGTCCAAGCGGAGCAACCTTCCGCTTTCGGTCATCTCCTTTGGGTTCGCCCTTCTGTATACGCTGACGCTTCTGACGAAGAAGGACGCCGTGGTCACCACCCGCGGACTTGAGATCTTCTATCAGATGCAGATCACGACCCAGTACGACTTCTTCCCCTGGGAGCAGATCAATTCCATCGTCACCGAGGACCGTAAGCACCCGGACCTGATCCGTTTGCACATCGGCTACAGCTCGATGGAAAAGGCGCTGTTCTTCACCCGCTCCGATGCGGAAGCCATCATCAAGCTGGCGAAGGAGAAAAACCCCGCCATCCGCGTGCTGGATTATGAAGCCGCCCCGAAGCAGGCCACCAAAAAACGGAAAAAGCAATAACGCACGAAGGACCGCCGGAACACCGGCGGTCCTTTTCCATGCTCCGCCCGCACCGCAGCCGTCTCTTTTCTCCGCCGATTTTCGTCTTTTCCTGTCCGGTCTGTGATAGCACAGCAGCACAGCGGCGTAATATAGTGATACCGCACAATATTGCAGAAAAATTAGCAGCAATTCCTATTGATTTTGCACAAAATTTGTGCTATCCTAAAGTCATCAACCAAACCACACCACCTTTGGCTGAGTCAACTCACCGGCAGGTGCGCCGGGCGTCATGGGCAGACGTCTACCGAAGCACAGCCTCCGGAAAAGCTTCTCACATCACAGCATCGAGATCGTGCCATTCGGCAACTATTAAGAAAAGAGGCAACTACCATGATCATGAATCCCACCGCGATCAAGCACGTTGTGGTCGACGGCCACAGCCTGACGCTTGAATCCTTTGTCGCCATCGCGCGCTACAACGCCACGGTCGAGCTGGCCCCTTCCGCTCTCGAAGCGATGCAGAAGTCCCGCGCGCTCGCCGAGAAGATCGCCGCCGAGGGCCGCGTGGCCTACGGCATCACCACCGGCTTCGGTGAGTTCCAGAAGGTCGCCGTCCCCAAGGAGATGAGCAACCAGCTCTCCACCAACCTGATCCTCAGCCACTGCACCGCCGCCGGCGAGCCCTATGCCGACGAGATCGTGCGCGGCATGATGCTCCTGCGCGCCAACGCCCTGTGCGGCGGCGTGTCCGGCGTGCGCCCTCTCCTCGTTGAGATGCTGCTCGAGATGCTCAACAAGGGCGTTACCCCCGTCGTTCCCCAGAAGGGCTCTCTCGGCTCCTCCGGTGACCTCGCGCCTCTCGCTCACATGACGCTGCCCATGCTCGGCAAGGGCGAGGCCATGTATGAGGGCGTGAAGATGACCGGCGCGGAGGCGATGGCCAAGGCCGGCATCGCCACCCTCGACACGCTCGTTTCCAAGGAAGGCCTCGGCATGACCAACGGCACCTGCGCGATGACCTCCGTCGGCGCTCTCGCGCTGTACGACACCATCTGCGCCGCCCAGCTCGGCGACGTGATCGCGTCCCTGTCCATGGAGGGTCTGACCGGCCTTCGCAACGCCTTCGACCCCCGCATCCATCAGGTGCGCGGCCAGAAGGGCCAGATGCTCGTCGCCGCGAATATGCGCAAGCTGCTCGCCGGCTCCGAGATCCTGGACAACTGCCAGTCCGACCGCGTGCAGGACGCTTACGCCCTCCGCTGCATCCCGCAGCTGCACGGCGCCTGCCGCGACGCGCTCGAATATGTCCGTGAGAAGGTCGAGATCGAGCTCAACGCCGTCACCGACAACCCGCTGATGTTCCTCGACGACGAGGCCGTTATCTCCGGCGGCAACTTCCACGGCGAGCCTATGGCTCTCCCGTTCGACTTCCTTGGCATCGCCGCCAGCGAGATCGCCGACGCCTCCGAACGCCGCACCGAGCGCATGGTCAACCCCGCGCTCAGCAACGGCCTGACCGCCTTCCTCACCACCCAGGCGGGCGTCAACTCCGGCTTTATGATCGTCCAGTATGCCGCCGCCTCCATGGTCAGCGAGAACAAGGTCTACGCGCATCCCGCCTCCGTGGACTCCATCCCCTCCTCCGCCAACCAGGAGGACATCGTCTCCATGGGCACCACCGCTGCCCGTAAGGCCAAGATGATCCTGCAGAACACGCAGGACGTCCTCGCCGACGAGCTGCTGACCGCCTGTCAGGCCATCGACATCCGCCGCCGCCTGAACACTCACGGTCAGGGCCTCACCCCGCTGCACGAAGCCATCTACCAGCACGTCCGCAAGGAAGTCGCGTTCTACGAAGTGGACCGCGAGATCTGGCCCGACATCCGTGCGGTGGAGAAGATGATCCGCTCCGGCGAGCTGCTCGACATCGTCAAGGAATATATCCCCGACTTTGAGTAATTTTCCGAGTTGACACATACCTCAAGAAGGTGTAAAGTCTTTCCAAGACTTTACACCTTCTTTTTTTAAGCGGCATACGAAAAAAGCAAGGAGGCATCTCTATGAAGCTCAACGTTCTGCGCGCCGATCCCGCCGGCAACATCACGCTTTTTGTCCTCGACCCCATCGAAAAGGAGCGCCGCGCCGCGCTTGCCGCCGAGCTGATGCGCCGACTGCCCGATATGAAGATCGAGCAGGTCGGCTTTGCCTGCCCCGCGGACGCGGATACCGACGGCCGCATGGAGATGATGGGCGGCGAGTTCTGCGGCAACGCCACCCGCGCCTACGCGATGTACGTCGCGCAGCAGCGGGGCGGTCTCTCCGAGGTAAAGCTCCGCGTCAGCGGCTGCGATCACGTCGTCACCGCCGCGGTCGATCTTGCGCAGGGCACCGCCCGCGCCGAAATGCCGCTCCCGCGCGCCGTGCGCGCGGCGGAGGTCGAGGGGCACGCGGGCACGCTGGTCGATCTCGCCGGCATCGCCCACTTCGTGGTCGAGGGCGCCGCCCCAAGCGAGGACTTCTTCCGCTCCGCCGAGCCGCTTTTTGCCGCCATCGAGGGGCTGGACGCCTACGGCGTCATTTTTCTCGACCGCTCCAGCCACCGCATGACGCCGCTCGTCAAGGTCGTGGACACCGGCACTCTCGTCTGGGAGGGGAGCTGCGGCAGCGGCACCATCGCCTGCGCCGTCGCCGAGAGCGCGAGCCTCGCAAACGGCCTCTTTGAGCAGGACTATCTCCAGCCCGCGGGCGTCGTCCGCGCAAGCGTCGAGCGCTGCGGGGGCGCGGTCGTTTCCGCCGCCATCGGCGGCCCCGTCACCCTTGGCGAGCCCGTGTGCGTCACGCTGTAAGCCTCCGCCGACCGAACGCTTAAATTTTTTAACCGATACCGAAAAAGTGGCTCGTGAAAGTTGTTTACCTTCCTCCTGCATTTTGGTACAATAGTCACAAGTTATCCAGTCGGGAAAACCGCACTCTTCAACATATTGTATCAGGAGGTACCTTCACATGACCGATATTGAGATCGCCCAGGCGCACGAAATGAAGCCCATCACCGAGATCGCCGCTGCCGCCGGCATCGACGAACAGCACCTCGAGCTTTACGGCAAGTACAAAGCCAAGCTCGACCTCACCGAGATCCGCAAGCTGCCCCGTAAGGCGAAGCTGATCCTCGTCACCGCCATCAGCCCCACGCCCGCGGGCGAGGGCAAGACCACCACCTCCGTCGGCCTGGCCGACGCGCTCAACAAGATCGGCAAGAAGACCATGGTCTGTCTGCGTGAGCCCTCCCTCGGCCCCGTGTTCGGCGTCAAGGGCGGCGCGGCGGGCGGTGGCTACGCCCAGGTCGTCCCCATGGAGGACATCAACCTCCACTTCACCGGCGACTTCCACGCCATCGGCGCGGCGAACAACCTGCTCGCCGCTCTGCTCGACAACCACATCCAGCAGGGCAACGCCCTCGGGATCGATCCGAAGCAGATCACATGGAAGCGCTGCGTCGATATGAACGACCGTCAGCTGCGGCACGTC
>CALDMA010000366.1 GCA_937915075.1 uncultured Oscillospiraceae bacterium | reverse complement strand
GCGCGGGCGCGAAAAGCTTCCTACCTCCCGATACTGGAAAAATACGGACAGGACGGAGTGAATGCGCTTATGGCCGCAACGCCTGTTCGAAGCGGCAAAACCGCATCCTCATGGGGATATGAGATTACGGAAAACGAGCGGGGACCCGTTATTCACTGGACCAATTCCAACATTAACGACGGAGTGAATATCGCTCTGATTTTACAATATGGTCACGGGACGGGAACGGGCGGATATGTTCAGGGAATTGACTACATCAATCCGGCTATCCGGCCGATTTTCGAAAAAATCGCCAATGACGCCTGGAGGGAGGTGACGCAGGGATGAGCAATGTCGACAAGCGCGTAGTGGAGATGCAATTTGACAACAAGCAGTTTGAAAGCAACATCCAGACGAGCGTAAAATCGCTCGACACGCTGAAAAAGAGCCTTAACCTTGAAAAATCGGCCAGAGGATTGAACGAGCTTGCAAAAGCGGGACGTTCTTTTACGCTGGACGGAATCAGCGACGGCGTTGCGACGATCAGCAGCCGTTTTACGGCGATGGGCATCGCCGGCGTTACGGCGCTTCAGGAAGTTACGCGCGCCGCAATGAACTGCGGCAAGCAGATGATCAACGCGCTGGCGATTGATCCTGTAAAGAGCGGATTTGAAGAATACGAGACGCAGATCAACGCGATTCAAACCATTCTGGCGAACACATCCGACGCGATGGACAAGGCCGGGAAGAGCCAGGACGAGCGCCTTGCAATCGTCAACGATCGTCTGAATGAGCTGAACACTTACGCGGACAAGACGATTTACAACTTTACGCAGATGACCCGCAACATTGGCACGTTTACGGCTGCGGGCGTTGAGCTGGACACTTCTGTGGAAGCGATCAAGGGCATCGCCAACCTTGCGGCCGTATCCGGCGCAAACAGCCAGCAGGCCAGCACGGCGATGTATCAGCTTTCGCAGGCGTTGGCGTCCGGTACGGTAAAACTGCAGGACTGGAACTCCGTGGTCAATGCAAGCATGGGCGGCGAACTGTTTCAGAAGGCGCTTATCCGTACGGCGGAGGCCATGGGGGTAACGATTGACAAAGTCGTTACGACCACGGACAAAAAAGGAAAGCAAGTTAAGGAAACCGTCAAGAGGACGGTCAGCCAGATTATCGAAGACGAGGGCAGTTTCCGCGAAAGCCTGAAAAAGGGCTGGCTGACTTCCGACGTGCTTACCGAAACGCTAAGCCAGTTCGCAATGGACTTTGAAGAAATTGCGAAGGCTCAAAACATCACGATTGAAGCCGCGAAAGAATTGAAAAAGGCCGAACTGCTGGCAAAGGGATACTCCGTGGAAGAGGCGGATGAAATTATTAATCTGGCCGAAACGGCGAACGACGCGGCGACGAAAGTTAAAACGCTCTCACAGCTGTTTGACACGCTGAAAGAAGCGGCGCAATCCGGCTGGACGCAGAGCTGGATGACGATTATCGGCGATTTCAACGAGGCGAAAGAACTGCTGACTGGAATGAGCGATTATTTCAGCAACATCATCAATGCCTCCGCCGAATCGAGAAATGCGATTCTCGCGGACTGGAAAGCGATGGGCGGCAGAAACGAGCTGGTAAACAGCTTCTGGAACGTCGTCTATTCGATTGAAAATGTTGTAAGGGCCGTTAAGAAAGCATTTGAAAACGTATTCCCACCCACTACGGCGCAGCAGCTTTACGACGTGACGAAGAAGTTTTCGGATTTGACGGCGAAGATCAGAGCGTTTACCGAAGACAGTGAAGCGATGGGGAAATTAAGCCGCGTATTTAACGGCGTGGCTGCCGCGCTCGACATCGTAAAGACCGCGCTCGGATGGGTTTGGACTGGATTTAAGAAACTGATGGGCGCCGCGGCGCCGGCGACGGGCGGTCTGCTCGAGTTTGCGGCAAAAATCGGCGACGGAATCGACAAGCTGCGCACGACGATTAAAACTTCCGAGACGATTCAGAAGGTGCTGGCGAAACTGGGCGCGGGCGCGTCCAGAATCGGAGCGGGAATCCGGGACGCGCTGGGCAAGGTCGGAAGCAAATTCAACGACGTATGGGGGAAAATACGGAGCAGCGGCGTTTTCGAGAAAATAAAGAAGGGCGCGGCCGATTTTATCGGCAGGATTCCGGAATTTATCAACCAGGTAAAAGCATTTGGAAAATCGATCGTCGATTATGTAAAGAAATCTGAAACGTTGAAGACGGCGCTGAACAAAGTCGGCGCTTTTTTCAGCCCGGTTATTTCCAAAGTCAAAGAATTCGGCGCAAAGCTGAAGGAAGCGTTTAAGACGCTATTCGCCGGAGGGGGCGAAGGCACGGGGGACATCCGGAGCGAGCTGAAGGCGCGTTTTGCCGCACTGGGCGAACTATTCGCCGGGGGATTTGAAACGGTGAAAAGCGCAATTGGCGGCGCGTGGGAGAAAATCAAAGAATTCTTTGAAAATTTCTTTACGGAAACGATGCCGGAGTTCTTTGCCCAAATTGGCGACAAGGCGAACGGGATACTGAGCGCGATGCGCGGGATCAACTGGGGCGCGCTGATAAAAACCATATTGGGGCTGTTTTCGACAATTAAATTTATCTCATTTCTCAGCGCGTTTTCCAAGATCGGAAACGCGTTTAAGAAACTTTCAGCGGGGGTTAATAACGTCGGCGAGTGTCTGAAGGCTTTCAGAAAAGAGGGCTTAAAGATTACCAAGCAGAACAAGGATTCTATCGGGACGACGCTGCTGAAAATCGCCGCGTCCATTGGAATTCTTGTGGCGGCGATGCTGGTTCTATCGAAAATGGACACGGGCGAGATTGTGAAATCGCTTTCGGTGATCGCGCT
This sequence comes from uncultured Oscillospiraceae bacterium, assembly GCA_937915075.1. Lineage (GTDB taxonomy): Bacteria > Bacillota > Clostridia > Oscillospirales > Oscillospiraceae > Hominicoprocola. Next base: position 13,435 of record CALDMA010000366.1, on the reverse strand, counting down.
GCTGGGCGCGGAACTGACGTTGATTTCGCTGGCGTTCAAAAAAGGGGCTGCCGATGGGAAGGGTTTCCTGATGATGTCCGCGGCCATTGCGCTGATGATCATCCCGATCAAAATGTTGGCGGGAATGGACACCGGCGCCGCGCTGAAGGGAATTGTGGGGATCGGCCTGATTATGGCCGAAATGGCGCTGTTTACAAGGATTGCGCAGAAGGGGTTCAGCGGAAAGACGGCGTTTGTTTCGATGGCCGTAGGGGTGAACCTACTGGCGATTGCGCTGAAACAGCTTTCCAAATTAACCATCGGCGGGCTCTTACAGGGGCTTGTCGGGCTGGGCGCGCTTCTTTTGGAAATTTCCCTTTTCATGAAAGCTGCGAACGGGATGAAAACGACGGGGCTTTTGAGCATGGCGATTGCGGTGAACCTGATGGCGATTGCGATTCGGTCGCTGGGCAATATGGACACCGAAGCGCTGGCGAAAGGGCTGATCGCAATCGGCGGGATGATGGCGGCGCTGAGCCTGGTGACGAAGACGATGGGCGGCGGGAACATTCTGGGGTCGCTCACCATGCTTTTAAGCACGGCGGGAATGCTGATTCTATTCGTGAACGCATTCAAACAGATTGAAGGGATCGACACGAGCTCGATGCTTTCCTTTGCGGCCTCCGTTTCCGCAATTCTGCTGACGCTGGCCGGGTCCATGCTGATACTGGGGAACATACCGATTACCGGATCGCTGATGGGGATTGCCAATTTGGCGATTGCAATTGCGGGCGTTGCGGGGATAATTATCGCGCTTGGCGCGCTGAAGGACGCCTGGGCGGGAATGACCGACTTCCTGGAAGCGGGCGGAGACATACTCCAGCAGATTGGCAGCGCCATTGGCAAATTCTTTGGAGGAATTGGCAGCGGGTTTGTTGAGGGGCTGGATCTGCCGTCGATGGGGACGCAGCTATCCGCATTTATGGAGAACGCGCAGCCGTTCCTTGAAGGCGCGAAGAAAATTGATGAAAGCGCGGCGAACGGGGTGAAGAATCTCGCTGCCGCATTGCTGGCGATTGCGGGCGAACAATTTGTTTCGTCGCTGGTTACGATTTTTACGGGCGAAAACCCCGTTACGAAATTCTCTGCGGACATCAAACAGCTTGGGGCCGCGCTCGCCGCATACGGGACCGCCGTGGCGCCGCTGGCCGCCGTGCCGGACGGAGTAATTGACAAATCGATTACAATCGCGCAGGCGTTGACGGGCGTTGCGAAGGAAATACCGCCCACGGGACCGCTGGCGCAGTTTTTGAACGGAACGGGCGACATGACGGTCTTTGGAAGCGGGGTTAAAGCGCTGGGGACGGCGCTGGTTGATTTCGCGACGGAAGTTTCCGGAATCGACGATGAAAAATTCAGCCAGACGAAGATCGACGCGCTGGTGGCCGTGGCTGCCGGGCTCGCCTCGCTGGAAACGCAGCTGGAAGGGCAGGGCGGACTCGAAGATGTCTTTGAAGGCACCAAATCGCTGGCCACATTCGGGGAAGGATTTTCGCCATTCACGGAAGGGCTGAACGAATTCATCAAAGACGTGGGCGGTCTGGTTTTCGACGAGAAAACGGATTTGCCAAAGATTGACGCGGTGATCAGCATCGCAGGCGCGCTCAGCGCGCTGGAAAAGGACCTGGAAGCGCAGGGCGGAATTACGGACGCGATTGACGGCGTAAAATCCCTTTCCAGGTTCAGCGAAGGGTTCAGCCCGTTTGCCGAAAACCTGAACGGATTTATCGATCAGGTCAAGCAGATAACCTATGAACCGGAAAAAGATTCGACAAAGATGGACAGCGTGATTGCGCTGGCCACAGCGCTGGCCGAGCTGGAAAACAACCTGCAGGCGCAGGGAGGGCTGGCGGATAAATGGAGCGGGGTAAAATCCCTCGGGGTTTTCGCGACGTCGCTGCCGGACTTTTCCACAGGCCTGAATTCGTTCATTACGGCCGTCTCCCGGATTCAGGACGAAGAATTCAACCAGGCAAAAATCGACGCCGCTCTTAACATCGCGGACGCGATTAACCAGATCAATAACAAGCTGCCGAAAACAGCCGGCGCGGCGCAGGGGTTTCTGGGCTCGAAAGACCTTTCTCTGTTTTCAGAAAACATGAAAAAACTGGGCGAGGCGCTCGGGAGCTTTGCGGGCAACATTACAAACGTCAACGCTAAAGACTCGGAAAAAGCGCTGAACGTAATGACGCTGATTACAGATTTTATCAGCGAACTCGACCGCGAAGGCGGGCTTTGGCAGAAGGCCGACCAGTTTTTCGGCGGATCTTCAGCTGAAAACCTTTTGAACACCACGGAAACCATGGCGCAGGTCGGCACAAACCTGAACGCGTTTGCCACATCCATTTCCGAAGTGAAATTCGACGACAAAGTCGATACGGCCGCGGGCGTATTCAAGGCGATGCAGGATTTTATCGGCGGGCTTGAAACGAGCGGCGGCATGCTGAACAACCTTGCTAAATGGGCTGGCGGCGGCAAAGAAAACACGCTTACTTCCATCAGCAACGCAATGGGACAATTCGGCGAGGACTTCAGGACATTCTCGGAGGGGATTGCAAACTCCGACAGCGCGATTGTGGCGTTTGAAAGCGCCAAAACGCTATTTAACAATTTCAAGCTTTTCAACAGCGAACTCACCGGCAAGGACGGCGGCGGAAAAGTTTCCAGGGAGCTTTATACGATCGGAAGCGGACTTGTAGACTTTGGAACGTATCTTGGCGCGTTTGCGGAGAGCATCGCCGGAATTGACACGACGAACCTGGCGGGCGCGGCTTCGGCCATTGAAACGCTGGTGCGCCTGGCGGGAGACGCGGACGGCGTCGACCCATCCGCAGTGCAGAACATTGCGGCCGTACTGGAAGAATACGGAAACGCCGACTTTACGGCAAGCGGCGACGCGCTGGGCGGAACGTTTGTGGCGGCGATTGCGGCGGCGATTCAAAATGAACAGGAGAATTTGTCCATCGCCGCGTATAACGTCGCCTCCGCCGGCTCGGACGGAGCGGGAGAAGCGGAACAGAACTGGTACGTGGCGGGGCAAAACCTCGCGATCGGCCTGGCGAACGGTATCCTTGCGGAGGCAGCCAGCGTGGCGGAAGCCGCGGCCAGCGTTGCAGACGCGGCGACAAGCGCGCTGCAGAGCAGATGGGACGAGCATTCTCCCTCCCGTGTGGCGATGGCGCTGGGCAGGTTCTTCGACTACGGGCTTGCACAGGGGCTAAGCGGATATTCGCAGGTGGTGAGCGACAACGCGGCCAACGTCGGACGGGAAGCGGTTGAATCGGCGAGGACGATGCTATCGGGCTTTTCCATGACGCTGGACGGAATGGACACTACGCCGACCATTCGGCCCGTGCTCGATATGAGCGGGGTTCAGGACGGCGTAAGCGCCATCAACGGAATGTTTGCACAGGAGCAGAGAATCGGCACTGGCATGTTCCAGGGGACGGCGTTCAACCGGGGCGCAGACGCGCTTCAATTCAACGGCGCGCAAATTACCGGCAGCGTGAACAATCGCGACGTAGTGGACGAACTGAGAACGCTGCGGGAACAGTTTGACGGCCTGAGCAGCGCGGTGACCAGCATGAACCTGGTGCTGGACACCGGCGTGCTTGTCGGGCAGACCTCTGCAGCGATGGACCGCCAGCTTGGCATGCTGGCCAGCAGAAGGGAAAGGGGAAACTGAGCGTAGTGCAAATGTAACTAAGATTTAACACCCTTGTTGTTGACACGGGGGAGAGATGTCGTATAATCAAAGTGCTAGTGAACGCAAAAAAAAAGGAGCTGCAAAGAATATGAGATTTAAGGATTATTCCGGCACGGAACAATTTCGGCCGCTGTCCGCCTGGGCCTATTTCGGATACAGCATTCTGTTTGCCATCCCGATCATCGGGTGGTTTTTCCTTCTCGTATTCACCTTCAGCACAAAAAACTATAACCGGCGCAGCTTTGCGAGGTCGCGCTGGTGCGGTTTGATTATTGCCGCGATCGTTGCCGCCATACTTATGACGACGGGCGTCGGAGCGGGGTGGCTGTACGACAACGTGCCCGTCGTCCGCTCATATCTCCCGGAACAGAAAGCGACGGCCGCGGCGAGTCCGCGAATTACTGTAGCTCCGACAGAGAAAGCGGTACCGACGGAGAAAGCGGCGCCGACAGAGAAAGCGGCGCCGACGGAAAAAGCGGCGCAGAGCGCGCCCACAGCCGTGCAGGCCGCGGCGGCGGGCGTAAGCCCGGAATTCAAGGAGACGATGGACGGGTACGAAGCGTTCTTCGATTCGTACATCGAATTTATGAAGGGCTATGACACCAGCTCCACCGCGCCCGCGCAATTGCTGAAGTATGCCGAGATGATGACAGAGTACGCCAAGACGATGGAGGCGCTGGAAAAAATCGAAGAGACGACGCTATCGGAAGCGGACGACCGCTACTGCACGGAGGTTATGCTGCGCATCAACCAAAAACTGGCCGCCTACGCCGCGGGGCAATAAACCGGATCCTGTTACCCACCAGAACCTCGGACACGTTCCGGGGTTCTTTTTTTTTTTACCCAGAACGGGAAGGAGAGAATTAAATGTACCATTCGATTACAATCGGGACGAAAAACACCTGGGATGACTGGCATTTAATTCCCTCGTCCCGCCCGTTATTCAACCCGCCGGCGGTGAAGACGAACATGATAGAAATCCCCGGAGGAGACGGTGTGCTCGATCTGACGACCGCGCTGACGGGGCGGCCGCTGTATCAGAACAGAACGGGGTCCATCGAGTTCTACGTTCAAAATGGCTTTAAGCCATGGGCGAAGCTGTACAGCGAAATTATGGGATACCTCCACGGGCAGCGGCTGCAGGCGATTCTCGAAGACGATCCGGATTATTACTATCAGGGCCGGTTCAGCGTGAACGCTTGGAAATCGGACCAGCAATGGTCGCTGATCACGATTGACTACGATGTGGAACCGTTCAAATACGAACTGGATTCCGCACATGAAAACTGGCTTTGGGACACCTTTAACTTTGAGAAGGACGTTATCCGATACTATAAAAACCTTCCGGTGAGCGGTTCGCTTGCGGTGACCGTAATCGGAACGATGGTATCCGTTACGCCGACGATTATCGCGTCCGCTACGGGGATGAGCGTTGCCTACGGGGGAGAAACCTACACGCTTTCCAAGGGCGCGAACACGATAAGGGAAATCATCATTCAGGCGGGAGAAAACGAGTTTGTATTCAGCGGAGAGGGCACGATTACAATTGAAATGCTGGGAGGCGTGCTGTAGTGTTTTACATTTATGCGGATGGAAAACTGGTCTATCAGCCTCTTGACAGGCAGCTGGCAGTGTTCTCTCCCCGCCTTTCACTGGAAATGGGCAAGGCCGGAACGCTCGAATTCAGCATCCCGCCGACGAACAAATATTACGGCGAGCTGCGGCAGCTGAGGACGATCATCACGGTAGAAATGGACGAGGTTGAAATTTTCAGAGGGCGCGTGCTCTCGATCGAGCGGAATTTCAACAATATGAAGAAAATCTACTGCGAGGGCGATCTGGCTTACCTGGTGGACAGCGTGCAGCGCGGCGAACGATTTAACGGGAAGGCGCACGCGCTGTTTCGCAAGATTGTGGCGGCGCACAACGCCAGCGTTGAAGCGAAAAAACGATTTGAAGTGGGCGAAATCGGGATAGAAAACCGCGATGTTATCCTCTCGGGACAGGACGAGGGGGAGGAAGACCCCGACGTTGGCCTGATCGACTACGAACAGATTGCGATCAACTCCGTCGCCGACGAATGGATGACGAGCTACGACTATATACAAACCTGCCTGATCGACTATTGCGGCGGGTATCTGCGGACGCGAAAAGTCGGGGACACGGTTTATCTGGATCTGCTGAAGGATTACGGAAACACCGCCGCGCAGGAGATCGAATTCGGCGTGAACCTGCTCGACCTCACGGAAGAATTTGCGGCGGAGGATATTTTTACGGTACTCATTCCCCTGGGGGACGAGAACCTGACGATTGCGTCCGTCAACCGGGGGAGCGCCGAGCTGATTGACGAAGAGGCCGCTGCGCAATACGGCAGGATTCTTAAAACGCACGTGTTTTCCAGCGTGAGCGACCCGAACACGCTGCTGGAAAACGCCAGACGATTCCTGGCGAACCATGATAATTTCCCGCGCACGATTACGGTGAAGGCGGTCGACCTGCATCTGCTTGACACAGCGGTGAAAGAGCTGCGGCTGGGCGATTCGGTGCGCGTTCGTTCCGCGCCGCATGGGCTTTTGAACAATTTGACCTGCACGCGGATTGAATACGACCTGGAGAACGCGGCCAACAACACCTATACCTTCGGCGATCCGCGCCAGACGCTGACGCAGCGATACCGCAAGGACGCGCAGGCCGAGCGGGAACAGGCCAAACAGGAGAGCACGAAAAAGAGCGCGAAGACCGGCAAAAGCGCCGGGAAAAAAGCCGAGGAAGAAATTAAAAAGGAATCGGACCGGTTCTTTGACGCGTGGATCAACGTCGATCCATCCGCCGCGCATATCGACATGGGCGCGATTTACCGCGAACTGAAGGATACAAAGAAAACGCTTGAAAATGAGGTCGGCATCGATCTGGACGGCGTGAAGGCGAACATCAACATCAAAGCGCTGAAGACCCAATACGACGAGCAGGAAAAGGAAATCGCCCAGCAATCGGCCAGGATTGAGCTTTATCACACCGACACAGAGGCGAAAATTGAACTGACCACGGCCAACCACAAAAAGCTGGAAGAGCTCGAACAGGGACATTACGCGGAACTGACCCTTCGATCGAGCCTGCTGGAGAGCGAGATCAAGCTCAAGGCCGATAAGGTTACGGTGGAAGCGATTGACGTGAACCTGAGCGCGCTGACGAAAACGGTTTCCGGCGTGCAGGATCAGGTGGACGAGGCGAAGGTTACCATTTCGGCGGTATCCGAAGAGGTGAACCAGAACCGGCAGCGCATCAGCAAAAACGAGGCCAGCATCACAACGTTATCGGACAGCACGAACAGCAGCATTTCCCTGCTGGCCAACAGCCTGTCGGGCGTTTCGCAGCGAACCGCATCGCTTGAAGTGCGCGCCGACAACGCGGAGAGCTCGATCACGCTGAAGGCGGATAAGACGACGGTGAACTCCAAGGTGATCGAGCTGAACGGAAAAATTTCAAGCCTGAGCGCGGATGTTGCAGACGTGAAGAGCCTGGTCGCCACAAAGGTGACGGCGGACGAGGTGGATTCCCGCATCAGCACGTCGCTGGCGACCCGGTCGCTCGATATTCTGGCCGGGCGGATTCGCTGCGTCTATATTTCCGCGGGGGAAATGGTGATCGGCGGAAAATCCGTGGCGACGCAGGCCTGGGTGACGGAACAGATATCCAACGCTGTCGCCAAGTGCGCCTCGGCCAGCCACAGCCACAGCTGGAGCAGCATTGCCGGAAAGCCCTCGACCTTTACCCCGGCTTCACACAGCCACACCTTCAGCGGTTCAACGACGTTCAACATCGGTCACACGCATTACGTATACAACGTCAAGACGAACTCGGGCGGCATGAGCAGCAATTACAGCAAAACCATCAGCATTTCGGGCAGAACGGGCACGAATTAAGCCCGAACAGGAGAGAAAAGATGCGGACACTCGGTGAGTTTGGAAAAGCGATTGAACAGATTCGGGAAGCGACGGAGAGCGTCGAGGTTCGGGGGCGCGCGAATCGGGCGTATATGGATTTGATTTACGAGAAATGCAACGAGATGATTCGCGCCCTGAACGCGGTTGCCGCCGAAGCCGAAGAAACCGCCGCGCCAGAAGAAGAGACGAACAACGCACCAAAGGGGGAGACGACGGATGCCAAGCCAGATCAAAATCCTGCTGGACAAGATTAAAACGGCGGTTTACGGGATCGAAGTGCGCGACGCGATCCACGACAGCATTGCGGAATGCTACGACAACGCTGCGGCGGGGCAGACGCTTGCAGACACCGCGGCGCAAAGCGCCAACGCAGCGGCGGCCGCCGCGCAGGAAAAAGCGGCCCTGGCGGACGAGAAAGCGGCGCTTGCCGACGCTGCGGCCGCGAACGCGACAAGCGTGGCCGAGCGCGTTGAAACCGCCGTCGACGCGGCGACGGAGGCCGCGAAAACGGCGAACGCGGCGGCGGATAACGCGGACGAAAAAGCAACTCTCGCGGACGGGAAGGCGACGCTTGCCGACACGGCTGCCCAGGCCGCGGCGCAGAAGACGACAGAGCTTCAAAACGCGGCGAAGGGCGCGAACGACGCGGCCGACGCGGCGAACGCCGCCGCGAAAAACGCGAGCGCAAAGGCTACACTGGCGGATGAAAAGGCCGCGCTGGCCGCGGAGAAAGCTGCGCTTGCCGACGCAAAGGCGGCTTTGGCCGCGACGGCCGCCGCGAACGCCGACGAAAAGGCCGCGCTGGCGCAGACGGCGGCCGGAAGCGTGGACGCGGCGAAGGAGAACGCGAACGCCGCTGCGCAGAACGCGAACGCGAAGGCGGCGCTTGCCAACACGGCCGCCGAAGCCGCCAACGAGAAAGCAACCCTTGCCAACACGGCCGCGACAAACGCGAACGACAAGGCGACGATCGCCCAGACGAAGGCCGAGCTGGCGGCGGAAAAGGCGACGCTGGCCGATACGGCCGCAACGAACGCCAATACAAAGGCCGCGCTGGCCGACACCGCCGCGACAAACGCCGGCCTTGCCAAAGACGCGGCGAACGAAGCGGCGGAAAAGACAGCCGCCGCAACGACGGCCGCGAACACCGCGGCGCAGAACGCGGCGGATAAAGCCACGCTGGCCGACACGGCGGCGACAGCCGCAAACACCGCGGCCGCGGCGGCGACAGAGGCGGCCGGCAGCGCAAACACGGCGAAGACGGCCTGCGAAACGGCCACGGCCGGCGTGGAAAGCGCGGTTGCGAACGCTGAGGCGAAGGCCGAGCTTGCGAACACCGCCGCCGCGAACGCCGACGCAAAGGCGGAACTGGCCGACACGGCGGCTGAAAACGCCAACGCGAAAGCGACGCTTGCCAACACGAAGGCGGAACTGGCCGACGAGAAGGCGAACCTGGTGACGGCGAAAATCGCCGCGGTCGATGATGTTGTCGCCCGGGCAGAGGAGGCGATCGCTGAGGCGAACGAGGCGGCCAAGAACGCTTCGGAAGGCGTGATCGGCAAGGCGTCGGGCAGCGTGCTGGGCGGCGTGACGGCGGAGGCCAGAACAGCCGCGGACACGCAGCCCGTGCGCATCGACGCTGAGACGGCCAGACTATACACGGCCGCGCCTCAAAATGCCACCGCGGAAACGGCCGGCATCGTCATGATCGGCGAGAACCTTAAGCTGAACGCGGACGGGAAACTGAGCGTCGACACCAGCGGAGAAATCGCCGACAGCCCCAAACCGGTTACGGCCGCGGCAGCTTGGACGGCGCTGCAGGGCAAACAGGCGAAAATTGCCGCGAGCGGCATCCTCAAGGGGGACGGCGCGGGCGGCGTGACGGCTGCCGCGGCGGGAACGGACTACGTCGCGCCCGTCAGCGGCAAGGGCCTGAGCGCGAACGATTACACGGACGCGGACAAGGCGAAGCTGAACGGCGTTGCGACGAACGCGAACAAATACGTTCATCCGACCCATACGGCGCATGAAGCGGGCCTTTACAAGGTGACCATCGACGCGGAAGGACATGTGACGGCGGCCGCCGCGGTTGTAAAAGGCGACGTGACGGCGCTTGGCATACCGGCGCAGGATACCGTATACGAAAACGCTACGGTAGAAACGGCCGGCCTGCTCTCCGCGGCGGACAAGGCGAAGCTGGACGGCGTTGAAGCCGGGGCGCAGAAGAACGTAACCCCAGCCTGGACGAACGTTACCGACAAGCCGGACGCGTTCCCTCCCGCGGCGCACACGCACGCGATTTCCGACGTGACGGGGCTGGAGAGCGCGCTGGGCGGCAAAGTGAGCGCGGAGGAAGGAAAAAGCCTCTCCACAAACGATTACACGACGGCGGAAAAGCAGAAGCTGGCCGGGCTGAAAGCGCCGGTGGCGCTGAGCGTGAGCCTGACGGCGGAGGGCTGGAGCGAGAACAGCCAGACGGTTTCCGTTGCCGGGGTGACGGCGGATTCGCTCCTGTGCGTGACATACGCGCCCGAGAGCCGCGCGGTCTGGGTGGAAGCGGATATTTACTGCTCCGCGCAGGGGGAAGGGACGCTGACCTTCGCCTGCACGGAAACCGCGCCGACGCAGAGCGTTACGGCGAATATTGTGATACTGGGGTGATGATATGATATTCAACCTTGCGGAGCCGAAACGGGAGACGGCCGCGGTTTTGAGCTACACGGGCGCGATGACGTCCGCGGAATATACGGCCGAGGGAAAGAAATACACGCTGTATACGATTACGGGCTCCGGGACGCTGGTTGTTGAGGGAAAGGCGAAGAATGTGGATATATGGAGCTGCGGCGGGGGATCGAGCGGCTCGTCTACCATCGGCGGGGCGGGGGCATATTGCGCCGAGGCTTCCGCGCTGACGCTGAGCGGCGATTACGTGATCGCCGTCGGCGCGGCCAATGGAAACAGCTCCATCAGCAATAAAGGCGTGGCCATCTTATCCGCGAACGGCGTGAAGAAAAGCCGGAACGGCGGGACGGGCGGCGGCAGGGGGACGGGCGACGGGATCGCGAAATATCCCTTCTCCGATTCCACCACGTTTAAGTGCCATTGCGCCGGCGGGGGCGGCGGACTGAGCGTGAGCCATGTGAATATGGGAAGCCCTACCAGCACCAGTATGGGTTCGGGCGGGTCAAACGGCGGCAACGGCAGCAGCAGCGGCATGAGCGGAGGAAATTACGGCGGCGGAAACGGCGGCAGCGCCAGCGCTGGCCCATCTCAAGACCCTGTAGCCTATAACGGTAGTTCCGCAAAATTTTACGGCTCGGGCGGGGGCGGCGGCGGGTACGCCCACGATCTTTGGGATGGGGAAGCGAGCGGCACGGCCGGCGCGGGCTATCAGGGCGTCGTCTATATCCGCGTGCCCGCGTGACAGGTGAATTGAAAGGAGAAAACAGATGCGATTTGCGGTTTTGAACGCGGACGGCGACATGATTGAAAACATCATCGTCGCCCGCGAGGATCAGCGGCAGGAGCTTGAGGAGGCCCTTGGACGCACGCTTATGGACGCGGCGCCCCTGGGCCTGGAGATCGGCGATTTGAAAAACGGAGAGGCCTGGACGCGCAACATTGACGGGGAGCAGGTGCAGCTGCCGATTGGCGATAACCCCGCGGTTGCCGAGGCGATTGCCATTCTGGAAGGGGTGGACGCGGAATGAACATGAGCGAGGCGCAGCGCGAAACGCTGCATAACATTCGAAAGAAGCATTTGAACGTTCTCGCCGAGGGCGTGCGGATGGTTACGGAATCGGGCGCGGAGCCCGCGGCGACGGCGGGCGTGCTGGTGGATGGCTTCCCGGCATGGGAGGCGGACAAGGCGTACGCGCAAAACGAGGCTTTCCGCTACGGCGGTATGGTCGGCTTCGCCCGGCAGGCGCTCACATCATCGAGCGTGTATCCGCCCTTTTCTACCGGCACGGAGAGCCTGTATGGCGTGCGCCCCGCGCCGGACGCGGACGGGATTTATCCCTATGTTTACAATATGGCCGTTGTGCCGGAGATGCTCGTGCGCAGCGGCGGCGCGGTGTATAAATGCAGGCAGGCGGCCAACCCGCTGCTTTATCCGCCGGAGAGCGTGCCGGCGCTGTTCGAGCCGATTTAACGATCAGAAATGGAGGAGATGCAATGTATAACTCTTCCGCAAGCATAAAATTTGTGCAGGGGGATTCCGTCGAGCGGACGTTCTCACTGCTGGATGAAAACGGCGAGGCGGTAGATCCGGAGCTGATCTCCGCCGTATATTTTACCTGCCGCGCGGCGGGGCTGCAGCGGAAGCTGGCGTGGGACGCGCAGGAAGGGGCTTACCAGCTTTCCATCCCCCATTCCGCCACAGAGGCGATGCCCGCGGGCGAATGGACCTACGATATTACCATCACCTTTTACAACGCCAGGCGCAGAACCGTCACCTATAACGGCCGGTTTGAAGTGCTTGCCAAAACGAACCGGGTGGATTACGGGGAGGAATGAACATGGCGGAAACGATATTTCTCCGCGTAGGCGAGAGCCCGAAGCTTTCCGCCAGAATCGACAAGCCGCCGGGCATTACCGCCCGGGTGAAAACCGGCGGAGCCGCCGCCTATACGCTGCCGCCGGCCACGGCGGAAACGCTCGGCGGCGTCAAAATCGGCGACGCGCTGACGATTACCGAGGACGGCGTGCTGTCTGTCGTGCGGGCGAACAGCCCGGAAAAAGACAATACCCTGCCCATCACGGCCGCGGCGGTTTATACCGAAATCGGCAACATCGCCGTTTTGCTATCTACGATATAAGGAGCTGATCTAATGCCTGCACAGACAACGATTGCAACAGAGATTGCACGGATTCAGACGAATCGAAACACCATCCGAACCAAGCTGGTCGATCTGGGCCTTGCGGCCACGACGGCCACGCTGGACGCGTGCGCGACGGCGATTGAGGGGATTGAAAACAGGGGCGCGGTCAACGCCAGCGTTACCGAAGGCAACACCTACACCATCCCCAAGGGCTATCACAACGGGAGCGGCACGGTTGCCGGCGTCGCGGGCGGCGGCAACTACACGCTGCAGAGCAAATCGATTACCCCCACGAAGAAGGAACAGAACGTGACTTCGGACGACGGGTATTACGGCCTTTCTTCCGTGACCGTCGCGGCGATTCCCGAAGCTTATCAGGACGTTTCGAGCACGACGGCCGCCGCGGGTAACGTGCTGGCCGGCAAGGTGTTTGTCACAGCCGACGGCACCATTACTACCGGTACCATGGCCAACAACGGGGCCATCAGTAAGACACTGACCCCGTCCGATACCAGCTACACCGTCCCCGCCGGATACCACAGTGGAACGGGAAAAGTGTCGATTTCTGTCGAAACGAAAACGGTCACGCCCGCTGAGACCGCGCAGGACGTTACGCCGACAACGGGTAAGGTATTGAGTAAAGTAACCGTCGCCGCGATCCCGGCGAAATACGCCGACGCGACCGACGTGAGTGTCACGGCGGATAAGCTGCTCAAGGATGAAACCGCCATCGGCTGGGACGCCGCGGCGAAAGCGCCCGTGGTCGTGACCGGCACAATGCCCAATAACGGCACAGTTTCGAAGACGCTCGACGCGACGACGACCAGCTACACTATCGCCAAGGGCTATCACAGCGGGACGGGCACGGTCAAGCTGGTGACGGAAACGAAGTCTGCCACGCCGACCGAATCCGCGCAGACCAG